>JAGWPI010000394.1 GCA_028877005.1 Bacteroidota bacterium
AAATGACGGGACAATTAATGCAATGGCTTAAAAAGGGGGTTAATTTGGCCGTAGCTGTGCAGCGCTTAATAGACACCTATTTACCACAGCGGGTTGTATCTGCCGTTCATCCGCCTTACCATGAGGTGGCAGGGGTGCCATTATTGGCACAAACAGCAGTTGGGGTTTTGGGGGTAGGCTGTTCCAATATAGGTATAGCTCAAAAAAATACTACACAAAGTGCCCTGCGTTCGTTATCGGGCTAATTATGGGCGGGGCATGAAGGCCCCTACAATTACATTATCATCCGGCTGCGGTAAATCACCCTATACAATGCAAATCTGGCATATTCTATACAAAACAATTGTTTCATAGCCAAACCGTTTACCTTTGTAATGAATACACATTTAAACCGATATTTTTAACATGATAGCAATTGATAATGTTTTGATTAGTGATGCTGTGGTAGAACAACAATTTGTGTGCGATTTAAACAAATGTAAAGGTGGCTGTTGTGAGGATGGTGATGCGGGGGCACCACTGGAAGTGGCGGAATTGCCTTTGCTGAAAGAAAGCCTGGAAGCGGCCAAACCATTTATGAGTGCCGAAGGACTGGCAGAACTGCAAAAACAGGGCGAGGCCATATATGATAAAGAATTTGGCTGGGTTACACCCACCATTGGCAGTGGTATTTGTATTTATGGCCAACGCGATGCTAAAGGGATTATTCTCTGTGCTTTTGAACAAGCCCATAGGGCGGGATTAACACAATGGAAAAAGCCGATTAGCTGCCACCTGTACCCCATTCGTATTTCGGAGAGTAAGAAACATACAGATGTGGAATATGTGAACTATGAACCTAGAGAAACCTTATGCAGTCCGGCTTGCCAATTAGGCCAACAACTTAAAATGCCGGTATATATTTTTTTGAAAGAGGCACTGATTAGAAAATATGGTACCGAATTTTATGAGGCATTGGCAGCTACCGCAGAAAATATGCAGCTTCAAAAAAAATAATTAGGAAATGGCCAATCTGCTTTATGTATTGGCTTTAAAATAAAAAGGTATGAATAAAAATGCAGCAGGATTCATTGCCAAAAGCACCATTAAGGCTCCCGATTTAGACCATCGCCGCAAAATTAATTTCAACATCGGTAAATACAATGCGGCTGTTCCTAAGGGGCAACAACAATTTACCGACTTGCTATCGGTGCGTGAAAAAGCCAAAAATATAAAGTGGCGGGCGATGGAGCAATTAGATACCTTATTAGAACAATTTGAAAAAAACATTACTGCCCGTGGTGCTAAAGTATTGTGGGCCGAAACAGCAGAACAAGCATTGGCCGCTATTGATGCTATTTGTCAAGAAAAAAACTGTACTACAGTGGTAAAGAGCAAGAGTATGGTGACTGAAGAAATTCATTTAAACCATTTTTTAGCCGCTAAGGGTATTGAGAGTGTAGAAACAGATTTGGGGGAATATATTCAGCAATTAGATGATGAACCCCCTTACCATATTGTTACCCCTGCCATGCACAAAAGCAAGGAGGATGTGGCGAAATTATTTGCCGATAAACTGGGGGTGCCTTCGGGACTAACACCACAGGAAATTACACAGGTAGCTCGACAAAAGTTACGCGAAAAATATATTGCTGCTCAAATTGGTATTACCGGTGCTAATTTTATTTTACCCGATATTGGAGGTATTGCCCTTACCGAGAATGAGGGCAATGCGCGTTTAACCACGGCTTGGCCTAACACGCATATTGTTATTGTGGGTATTGAAAAAGTTTTGCCTTCAGTGCATGACCTGCCTTTGTTTTGGCCTTTGTTGGCTTCCTTTGGAACCGGTCAAATGGTTACCGTATATAACTCTATCATCACCGGCCCGCGCCAACCGGGTGAGGCAAATGGACCGGAAGATATGTATGTTATTTTATTAGATAATGGTCGCACTAACTTATTAGCCAATACCAAAACCCGTGAGGCTTTATACTGTATTCGTTGCGGTGCTTGTTTAAATGCTTGTCCGGTGTATAAAAATATTGGGGGGCATAGTTACGACACTACTTATAGTGGCCCTATTGGCAGTGTAATTACGCCGCATTTAAAGGGCATGAAAGACTACCAACACCTCAGCTTTGCTTCTTCGTTGTGCGGTAATTGTACCCAGGTTTGTCCGGTTAGAATTAACCTGCACGAACTGCTGTTGGAAAACCGCCATGAATCGGTACAAGAGGGCAACAGTAGTTTAGCAGAGCGGTTGGCTTGGAAGGCTTGGAAAACGGCTAGTCTGCATAGAGGTATGATGAATACGGGTAGTGGCGCATTAAAAACGAAAATGGTGCAACGTTTATTCAAGGGATGGACTACACATAGAACACCTTTACAGTTTAGTCCTAAAACATTCAATGAAATGTGGCAGCAACAGCAGCAGCCCCAATAGCCCACAACGCCTATGATGCAAGAAACACCACCGCATTGGTTGTTTGCAGAACTGCCCTCACCCCGACTGAGTTACATTGTACAAACTGTATTGGGTGCACATTGGCAAGTAGTGCATGATATGCAAACATTTATTCAAGCCGAAGGGGTTAAATTGAATTATTCTGCCATCACCATATCAACTACTTGTTGGCAAATTACGCCACATAGTTTGTTGTTTGAAAAGGGCATCCATGCACAACAGATTGTGCTGGAAGAAAAACAAGGCTTACCGGTATTTTTTGGAAATGATGATGCATTGGGCTTTGATGTATTGGCCGCTTCTTTTTATTTGCTGGCACGCTATGAAGAATATTTACCCTTTACAGAAGATGCCTTTGGGCGCTTTCCGGTGCAAGAAAGCTTAGCTTATCGGGGTAATTTTTTGTTGTTGCCTTTAATACAACTTTGGCAGCAACAGTTAAAAGAGCGCTTGCAGCAACTATTTCCTGAAGTAGTATTTCCGCCGCAGCATTTTCAATTTATACCAAGTTTTGATATTGATATTGCCTATAAATACCACTACCGTGGGCTATGGCATAATCTTTCGGTATTTTTTAAGAGCTTGCTGATAGGGCAATGGGAAGATTTTATAGAAGCAGCAAATGTGTTGGCAGGCAAACAACGGGATCCCTTTGATGTATTTCCACAATTGTTGGCTACCCTTCAGGAAAAACAACTACCTGCCCAATTCTTTTTTCTGGTAGCACTTCACAATAAAGGGGTAGATAAAAATATCAATCCCTACGTTAAGGGTATGCAACAGTTAATACATCGTATCAGTACCCTACATCAAACGGGCATTCATTTATCAGTACAAAGTCATCATGCGCATGTGCTGAACAATGCAGAAGCGGAGCTGGACATATTAACCCGCATTACCCAAAAAAACATACAAGCCAACCGATTCCATTACCTGCATTTTCAGTTACCCCAACAGTATGAACAACTGTTGGCATTGGGCATTACAGCAGATTACTCCATGGGATATAGCACTGTAAATGGTTTTAGGGCATCGTATGCCAACCCTTTTTTGTGGTACAACCTTTTGCAAGAAAAAATAACCAACTTAACGGTATACCCTTTTTGTTGGATGGATACCGCCTGTATATTCCAACAAAAACTATCTCCTGAAAATGCTTATACACAGTTGCAACAATTGGTACATATTACCCAACAAGTAGGTGGATATTGTACACCTGTATGGCATAACCACTGTTTAAGCACAGAAAAAAAACATTTACCCTGGCTAATGGCTTTTACTAATTTTATGGCACAACAGCAACTTACCTAAGTTACATACCGTCGGCATCTGCAATGAGTGGGGCAGGCTTATGCACACTTTTGTTTACCAAATAAACACCCAATAGTGTAATAACCGAACCTACAATATTAAAAAGGGTAAGTGGTTCTTGTAAAAGAGCAGCACCAATAAATAAGGCAACCACCGGATTAATATATGCATACAAAGCCGCCACCGATGGGGTTAAATGCTGCATGGTATATAAAAAAGCGATATAAGCAATAATAGAGCCTACCACAACTAAATAAATAAGCGCCAACCATGACAATAATGGTACTTGTTGAAAAGGTATATGCTGACCGGTGGCCAAAGAAAGAAGACCTATTAACACCGAAGCAGTGATCATTTGCCAACCGAGCGAATACTGGGGTTTAATAGGAAGCGTATTTTTAGACAATAAAATTGTGCCTATACTCCAGCCAATGGTAGCCATTAAACAGAGCAGTATACCGGTTACATAACTAGAACCATGGTGGTGTGAGGCATCTTCATAAAACACCAACAGTATACCCCCAAAACCCAATGCTAAGCCAAAAAAGGTAAGCGCAGAGGGCTTGTTATTTTTATTAATGAATAGCTCTAATAAAACAACAAATAAAGGGTATAAAGCGGCAATCAATGCGGCCAATCCGCTGGAAATATAGGCTACACTCCAAGTACTAAGGCCATTGGATAAAAAGAAAGTAAAAAAGCCTATACCCGCCATAAGCGCCAATTGCCTTAGGGTAGGCAACTTTTCGCCCCTCATTAAAAAATAAGCAAGGATAATAGTACCGGCAATGAATTGACGAACGGCAGATAATTGTAAACCCGGCAAACCTTTTACCCCTACCTTACTCATTACCCAGGTAGAACCCCATAATACGCTGGTAGCAGTAAAAGCAATATAGGCTTTTGTTTTTGTTTGCATATGTTGTTAAAAAGCCAAAGGTTGTACCAATGGCTTATTATTTGTATAAATTAATCATTCAATAACCCCTAGCATTAGTGTTTAAAATGACGTAACCCTGTAAACACCATAGCTAAATTATTTTCTACACAATAGTCAATGCTATCTTTGTCACGAATAGAGCCTCCGGGTTGTATATAACATTGAATACCGGCGGCATGGGCTATTTGCACACAATCATTAAACGGGAAAAAGGCATCACTGGCCAAAACAGCTCCCTCCAATGAAAAATGAAACTGCTGCGCTTTTTCAATGGCATGGCGCAAAGCATCTATTCTAGAGGTTTGTCCACAACCCTTCCCCACCAATTGTTTATTCTTCACCAAGGCAATAGCGTTACTCTTTAAATGCTTACACACCAAATTAGCAAACAATAAATTTTCTTTTTCTTCTGCTGTAGTTTTCCGGCCGCCAACTTCTTTGTACTCAACAATATTACCTTCATCGGCCGTTTGTTGCAACATACCGTTAAGGAGTGTTTTTTGTTGTTGTTTGTGTAATTGAATATTGGGTTGCAATTGTAGTAAAATGCGGTTCTTCTTTAACTGCAAAATACTCAGCGCTTCGGCATCAAAGCCCGGCGCTATCAGTACTTCAAAAAATATTTCCTGAATAGCCAATGCAGTGGCAGCATCTACCACATGGTCGGTAATCAGCACGCCGCCAAAAGCACTTTCCGGATCGCCGGCCAAAGCTGCTTCCCAACTTTCTTTCAGGGTAGGTCGCTCTGCAATGCCGCATACGTTGGTATGTTTAAAAATAGCAAATACCGGCTCACGAGCCACCGATTTAATATCCAATAACAATTGAATAGCAGCTTCAACATCTACCAAATTATTATACGACAATTCTTTGCCATGCAATTGCTGAAATAATGTACTTAAATGACCGGAAAAAGCTGCTTGCTGGTGCGGATTTTCACCATACCGCAAAACTTGCTCTACTGTTTTTTCGGGTGGGGTAAAATATTGGTGAATTGCCATATCATAATGCATTACCACCTCAAAAGCCTTAGCAGCAAAGGCACGCCGTTGTTCTATAGTAGTAGCGCCATGTTGTTGCTGTAACAACTGTAATAAAGCAACATAATCTTCTTTAGCAGCTACTACCATAACGTCTTTAAAATTTTTAGCAGCTGCCCGTATCATTGAAGGACCGCCAATATCAATTTTCTCAATAATTTTTGCTTCTTCCCGGGTAGCGGCTACCGTTTCTTCAAAAGGGTATAAATCCACAATCACCAAATCAATTTCGGGGATGGCATAGGTTTGCATTTCGGCCATATCCTGTGCCTCGGCCCTACGGCCTAAAATACCCCCAAAAACAGCCGGATGCAGGGTTTTTACCCTGCCACCCAAAATACTGGGATAATGGGTAAGTGTTTCAACCCCTATACAAGGTACACCCACTTCTTTTTCTAAAAACTGTTGGGTACCACCGGTGGAATAGATGGTAATGCCTAAAGCATGTAATTGTTGGGCTATGGGCGCTAATCCATCTTTGTAAAAAACGGAAATTAAGGCCGACTTCATTTGTTTTTGCATACAATGGTTGGGTTGATGTGTTGCCGGAATAACCCGCGGTGGCTATAAGTTTACCACAAAAGCCCCCGACTCGGGAATAGAATGAAGGCGCAAATGTAAAGCCTCTGCTTCTTTTTTCCATTGATTGATTTTCCACAACGGATTACTGGCATCGGCAACAAATTGCCGGCAAGGCCATTGTTGAATAATTTCTTGCAAAGAAATGTTGGGGTTTTGAGAAAGGATAATGATATGGGGTGGTTGGGTATTTATTACCGTTTTGTTGGCAATGGGGCGGTTTAACCATAGAATGGTTGTATGTGATAAGGTGATGATTTTAGGGGCAATTAATTGGGTATCTAATACTTGCACCGTTTGTATGCGATGCCATAAACGAGAGGGTTCTATATGAAAATTGCGCAGATAGCCCGCTTGCCAATAAACCGATGCACCCATAAATTGACATTGTCTACCCCGAATAATATCAATAGCAGTTTGTTGGGGTACTTGGTACACAATTAGTTTTTGCTGTTGTTCCTTTGTCCAAAAATTAACTGACCGTAAAATAGCAAAACCCAATAAAGCCACTAACGATACCCATATGCCAATTGTACGGCGTTGAAACAAGGCCACCATTATGCCTACAATAGCCACAAAAATAAACGCCACCTGCCAGCTATTGAGTAGTATGCCACCCCAAACGGCATGGGGCCATTGGTATATGGCCACAATACCGGCATTCATCCATGCAATACCCTTACCCATTAGGCCACCTAACCATGAGGCCAACAAAGGAAATGGCGCAAAGAGTAATACAGCCATTAACCCATATAACAACAATCCGGAAAGGGGCACTACCCAGCAATTGGCTAATAAAAAATACAGGGGAAACTGATGAAAATGATACCAGCTAATGGGTGTGGTAAACACTTGTGCCGACAAAGTAACAGCCACCAATTGAGCCGCCGGTTGCCAAGGAATTACCCGAATAACCCCCTGCAGCACCAGCGATTGAAAAACCACAATACCCAGCACTGCTGCATAACTAAGTTGAAAACCCACATCCCATAAATTAAAAGGCTGCCACAATAACAACAAAAAAGCAGAGGCCGCCAAGTTATTATACATAGGGGCATTTCTATTGAACCATTTACCCAATATAAGCATGGAAAACATAACAGCACTGCGGGCTATAGAAGGCATGCCGCCGGCAATGGCCGTAAACAAACCTATTACTAATAGCATCACAATATATTTAAACGGTCGCCAACTGGGTGTACGTTCTAAAGGAGCCAATAAAAAATACAGCAAACCATATATCATGCCCAAGTGCAAGCCACTAATGGCAATAATATGTACCACCCCTACATTGCTGTAAGCCTGCACCAATTCGCGGTCTAAAAAATGCCGATAGCCTATAAGCAAAGCAGCAGCCACCGCACGTTCCTCACTATCAGGCAAATAGTGTTGCAGTTGCTTCAATACCCATAAACGTAGCGACCAAAGTACGGTGGTTGGGTGATAAGTAGGGGTAGAAGGCAATAAGGTAATAGCTTGGGCAGACAAAAAACTTTGGTAATAAATACCCTGGCGATGGCACCAAGCAATATAATCAAACGCCCCGGGGTTGCCGGAATTTGCAATTGGCTGCACATTTGTTTGCACCCAGCCTATACTACCCGGCTGTAAGACAGGAAGCAGCCGCATTAGTGCCGAATCTTTTTTAAAATAAAGGATGATTTTACCCGAAGCCTCTACCGCCTTTTGGGCTTTGGCATGGTATTGTAGGGTAGCCACTACTTTATAAGTTTTATCGCGTTGCACAGGTGGTTCATCTAACTGCACCCTTAAGGTATTAATACCCGGTTGCAATAGGATGGCGGGTTGGGTATGCACTACTTGTTGTGTATATACAGCCATACCCAATACCACCAACAACAACTGTAACAAAATACCTTTTACCCAATACCACCGGTACTGCCAAGCTAAGGGTTTACATTGCGCTACAACTAACCCAATACCACCCAATACACCAACCACCAACCATATTTTAGCAGGCAGCGCTACAACAGATTGTACCCAAATACCCAATACAAGCGGCAATAATAAACGCAGCATGGGTGCGGATTGTAGCCAAGAGGGGCCAAACGAAGCGGATTTAGAAGACATTGGCATAAAGATTGAAAAAAGAAAAATACAACAGATAGCACAATTACGCAAACAATTTGCTCGTTTTTGCTGCTTATGGGTAAGTACAAAAAAAATTTCCTCAAAAAAAATTTGAGGAAATTACCGGGCTAAGCCTTAGGATATTGGATTTATAAAAACGGTTGGCGTTCAACCCATTGCTAATTTCTAAACTTATTTTGAATTACGGCAATTATTGTTAAAAAAAATGAAACGGTATTTTTTACCGTGTAATTACGGGTGTTTTTCTGCGTGTTACTACGAGTTTTTTACCCCGTATTTTTACGGTTTTTTACCCCGTGTTTTTACGGTTTTTTTTGCGGGTTTATACATAAAAAGGGTTAGTGATGAAATGTTTATGGATGAAATTAATCTGTAATTGATTGATAAACAACAGTTTCTGAATATAATTCAAAACGACTATTAAATAGTTTTACAGTGTTAATCAAAAACAACAAATTTCCAAACATCTAAAAAACCTACAGCTATGCAAACTATTGAAAAAAAATCATTAAAGGTTGGTAAGTACGTAAATACTGCTCATGTTGACAAAGTTATCCGTAATTACAAACAAGAGCGCTGGGTACACAACAGTGAAAGAATTGGCAAAGAAGATTCATTAAGTGGCTGGTGGAGTATTGAAGAGATGGAGGAATTTATTGCCAAAGCCAAAAGCCATGGTGCCGATGGTATTAAATTTTATTTTGGTGCTTATGATGCTGATTATGCAGAAAAACCGGAATATGCCGGCCGCCAAACCTTAGTAATGGTAGGTACCAAACACAACGAAACCGGTGTGGGTGTATTAAATAAAGATATTTACTATACAGATGCCAGCGGCCAAAGCAATATTTTGGCTTATAATGCAACTTCATTATGTCCGCCATTTTGCTCCGGTACATTGGGTAAATTGGGTATTGATGACAATGAATTAGGCGTTACATTGGTAGACAAAGGAGAAGATGGTATGATTTTGATTTAATTGCACATTAATTCTGAACTATTTTTATATAAAAGAATCAATTATTTGATTCTTTTTTTTATTTTTCCAATATGATACAATTTGGAGTTTATATTATTGCTTTAAGTTTTACTATTTCGCTAATCTATTTATTAAAGCAGCCAAAACCTAACAAGTTAAGTAGCTTTACCTTTTTTTTATTAGCAACTACCCTTGTTGAACTATCAGCTAATTACTTAAGCTCAAAAAGCATTTCTAATTTACCATTATATAATTTATTTTCCATATTCGAATTTGTATTTTATATTTTTACCATCCGTCAGTTCATCCGTAGGCCACTAGCCAAAAAAATATTTATTGTACTAATGGTGGCGTACGGGTTAGCAGCCGGTATAAATATATTCTTAATACAGGGTATTCAGGTGTTTAATTCGGTTACCTATGCGGCCGGTTGTTTATTGGTGGTATTATGCTGTGCGTATTATTTTGTAGAAATTTTATTTAGACCAACCCCCGTTACCTTAGTGCGGATGCCCGATTTTTGGATTTGCAGCGGTTTATTATTTTATTATGCGGTGAGTTTCCCGATATATGGATTTGTGAACTTTGTAAATAGTTTACCCCATGCCTTACTTAAAAATTTTAATCTTTTTATCCAGATATTGAATATTATATTGTACACAATGTTTAGTATTGCATTCTTATGCCGATTCAAGGTAACGAAATCACCTCTATCATTATCCTTGGAACCGTACTAGGTTTTAGTCTGGTAGGTTTTGTGGTGGGTATGGTGCTGCTATACCAACGCCGCCAGCATAATTTTTTACGGGAAATGACGCTGCTAAAACAAAAGCACGAACAACAAATTTTTAGAGAGCGTATTTTGGTGCAGGAACGAACCATGACGCAAATTGCAGAAGAACTACACGATAGCATTGGCCAGCAATTGCAGGTAATAAAACTAACCGTGGGTACTGCCAAAAATATTTTACAAAAACCGGAAGCAAAAACACTATTAATAGAGGCGGCCAATAGTTTGGGTGGTACCATATTAGATATTTCCAGACTTACCAAAACCTTACATACCGAGAAAGCAGAAAAACTAAACTTAGAGTTTTCTATTTCCAATGAAATTGAGCGCTTACAAAATACCGGTAAATACCGCGTCATTTTTGATTATCCAACCAGTCAGTTTCAGGTAAAATTTAATGACGAAACCAATATTTTTCTATTTCGCATGTTTCAGGAATCCATCAGTAATATTATAAAACATGCACATGCCACTACCATTCATATATTAATGCACTTTCCGGAAGAACACAAATTTGAACTTTGCATTAAAGATAATGGCATAGGATTTAAAGTACCCGATACAATGGATGAAGATTCAAAGAATACGGGTTTGGGATTAAACAATTTAAGAAACCGGGCAAAAATCATTGGCGCTGAAATAGAAATTAGCAGTATCTTAGAGCAAGGAACTGAAATTAAAATTATTTTACCTATTAGAAATACCAATATTTTACAACAAAACACTGATTTATGATTGGCAATGCCAATATTCCCACTTACAAAGTTGCAGTAGTTGATGACCATGTATTGTTACGCAGTGCTTTAGCCCGCTTAATTTGCAGTTTTGAAAACTATAGCGTAGCGTTTGAAGCTAGTAACGGAAAAGAGTTTATTGATAAATTAAGTAAAGTAGTATTACCCGATATTGTATTATTAGATATTAATATGCCTGAAATGGATGGCTATGCTACAGCTTCGTGGCTAACCAAACACCATCCCCATATTAAAATATTGGCCCTATCTATGGAAAGTGATGATACCAATATTATTCAAATGATTAAACTGGGTGCCAAGGGTTTTTTAATGAAGAATGTTGAACCGGAAGAATTAAACGATGCCCTTAATTCTGTATTAGCCAAAGATTTTTATTTATCTGATACCATTTCAGGCAAAGTAATCAGCGGCTTACAAAGTGGTACACAAAAAGCCTCAGAGCCGGAGGCTTTAACGGAAAAAGAAAAAGATTTTTTGCGTTTAATTTGTACCGAGCTTACTTATAAAGATATTGCCGAGCGCTTATTTATTAGCCCCAGAACTTTAGACGATTATCGCAATGCCTTATTTGAAAAATTGAATGTACATAGCCGTATGGGCTTAGCTATTTATGCATTGCGCAATAAATTGGTAGATATTAACCAGTTATAACACCAACTTTTGTAGCAGCCATTGCCATCATTCACTTATTTGGGCAATAAACCCACCATAGTATGCCTACCGGCATGGATAGCTGCTTTGGCTACTTACTTAAATTCATGCTTCGCTCCTTATACAAGGTTCTGAAATAAGGATCGCGTAAATCTTTAATAAAGCGAATGGCTTCGCCGGTACTTTTCATTTCGGGGCCTAACTCTTTGCTAACACCGGGAAATTTATCAAAGCTAAATACCGGTTCTTTAATAGCATACCCCTCTAATTTCTTTTCAATAGTAAAATCGGTGAGTTTGGCAGCACCTAACATTACTTTGGTTGCAATATTTAAATAAGGTACCTGATGTGCCTTAGCAATAAAGGGCGTTGTACGGCTGGCACGTGGGTTGGCTTCAATAACGTATACTTTATTGCCTTTTATGGCAAACTGAATATTGATTAACCCTTTTATATGAAGTGCACGGGCTATTTTTTCGCTGTAGTACTCCATGGTTTCAACCAATAAGGGACTTAAATTAAATGCCGGTAAAACAGCATTACTATCGCCGCTATGAATACCTGCCGGTTCAATATGCTCCATTACACCCATTACATGAAAATTTTCGCCATCAAATATGGCATCTACTTCTGCTTCCTGGCAACGGTCTAAAAAATGATCAATTAATATTTTATTGTCGGGAATATGTTTTAACAAACTAACCACCGCTTTTTCAACTTCCTCATCATTAATAACAATGCGCATTCTTTGTCCGCCTAACACATAACTGGGCCTTACCAATACCGGATAGCCCACTTTATTGGCTACTTCAATGGCTTCATCGGCGGTAAAGGCAGTACCATATTCGGGGTAAGGTATATCCAATTGTTTCAATAAATCGCTAAAGCGACCGCGGTCTTCGGCAATATCCATATCATCGAAGGAGGTGCCAATAATTTTAATGCCTTTTTCGTGTAACCTTTTAGATAGTTTTAATGCAGTTTGTCCGCCTAACTGCACAATTACACCTTCCGGCTGTTCCAATTCAATAATTTCCCATAAGTGTTCCCAGAAAACCGGTTCAAAGTATAATTTATCAGCCATATCAAAATCGGTGGATACGGTTTCGGGATTACAGTTAACCATAATAGCCTCATAACCACATTCTTTGATGGCCAATAAGCCATGAACACAGCAGTAATCAAACTCAATACCCTGTCCAATTCTGTTAGGGCCACTGCCTAAAACAATAATTTTCTTTCTTGTAGAGGGAATAGATTCGTTGTGAAGAAGGTTGTTGCTCATGAGTATGAAATTGTGCAAATGTAACATCCTCTGCTTTTTTTGCGCATATTTTTTTGAATGGTATATGAAAACAGTATTGGCCATTAGAACATAACCGTAGTAATGGCCATTATGAAATGCCTATTTATAAATAAAATAGCCGTTATAATAATTAATGCCACTTATGTAATTGTTGCAGAACGGCGCGGAGGTCTTTGGGTAATGGTGCAACCAACTGAATGGGCTGCTGATGCCAGTTAAATGACAATTCTGAGGCATGTAAAGCCAAGCGATTCAACAAAGGTTTTTCTTCATCGGCCGCCTTAGCTAATTTAAAGTTTTTTTTAATGGTAGAAAGCAAAAGGGGTGCCGGGTTACCATATAAAGCATCGCCAACAATACTATGCCCTAAATACTTCATATGTAATCTAATTTGGTGGGTACGGCCGGTATGAATTTGAAACTGCATCCATGCATATTTTCCCAAACTTTCCAACACAGTATAATCTGTTATAGCAGGCTTTCCTTTGTGGCCGGTTACCATTAAACCGTTTTTACCCGGATGCGGAAAAATGGGTACATCAACGGTGCCGGTACTATGCACCGGAATACCATATACCAATCCATGATAGATTTTTTGTACTTCTCTGGCTTCAAAAAGTTGTGAAAGGGTGCGGTGTGTGTCTTCATCTTTCGCAAAAACAATTACTCCACTGGTATCTTTATCTAACCGATGAACGGTATAAATATTCCCGTATTTATCTTTTAATAAATCTTTTAAACTTAGCTCCTTACCCATACGGTCGGGTATACTTAGCAAACCGGATGGTTTATGTATAGCAACAAAGTACTCGTTTTCAAAAATAATATCCAACTTCATGACAAGTATAACTATTGATCAGTTTTATTTTTATTATTCGCCAAACCGGAACCGTTCATAAACTTTAAGTTTCTAATTTCTTTTTCATTTAAGAAACGCCAGGTACCGCGGTCAACATTTTTCTTGGTAAGTCCGGCAAATAGAACCCTGTCTAATCCGCGAACATCATACCCCAAATGTTCAAACATACGGCGTACAATACGGTTACGGCCACTATGTATTTCAATGCCAATTACTGTTTTATCTTTTGCATCGGCATAAGCAGCCGCATCAGCTTTAATAAAACCATCATCTAAATGAAACCCCTCCAGTAAAGCATCTACATCTTTTTTAGCAACAGGTTTATCTAATTTTACCTCATAAATTTTCTTTACTTGAAAAGAGGGATGAGTAAGTTTTTGCGCCAATGCACCATCGTTAGTTAGTAATAAAACGCCGGTGGTATTTCTATCTAATCTGCCAACAGGGTATACCCTTTGCTTAGCGGCATCTTTCACTAAATCCAATACCGTTTTTCTACCTTCCGGATCTTTTGCTGTTGTAATGTAATCTTTGGGTTTATTCAGTAGAATATATACTAAATTTTTTTGGAGAAATATTTTCTTACCCTTCCATTTTACATCTTCATTACCCAATACTTTATAGCCCGGTTCAAAAATAGTATCACCATTCACGGTTACTTGTCCGGCTTTAATTAACTCGGCTGCCTCTCTCCTTCCACAAATACCGGCATGTGCCAAAAATTTATTTAAAGGCATAGGGGCTTTCTGATCGGCAGCAATAGTAGTAACAGGTATGTTATTTTTTTGCCGTGTAGTATTAGCAGAATTGGCAGCAAAACTTTTATTGTCAGGTGCAGCTATTTTTGCAGACTTATCAACTTTTTTGTTGC
>JAGWPI010000395.1 GCA_028877005.1 Bacteroidota bacterium
TTGATGTTTTTAAATTAAAAAAGCCAAGCTATGTGAATCATTAAACGATTATTGGCTTTTACAAAGCCATTGGCTAGATTTTGTGATAGCGGTGTTTGCCAATTGGCCCCCACAGCCATTTTATTTAATGTAGATTCAATACCTATGGTACCCAGCAATAGTTTTCCGCCCGAAATATCAACTTGTAAAGACTGATCAGTATCTAATCCGGCATTTTCATATTGGCAACCTAAATTAGGCGCCAGCGTTAACTGATTAGCTATTCGAAACTTGTAGTAAACTTGTGCTGTGGTTGAAAATTTGTTACCATATTGATAATCATAATTATTTGTACCATTTATTTTATAATTAGCACTCACATTTATCCCTACATCTTGTATACGCATATCATACATGCCTGCTAATAAAAAATCGGTACTACCTGTTCCTAATTGAAACAAGTTGGTACTTTGCATATTAGTGTTTTTATCTGCTGGGTTGTATTTACCGGTAGGTAGTTTTATGCCTGCACCTACCCAAAGGTTTTGTATAATTAGTTTCTGGTGTAAGGTTTTTTTTTGATTTAATAATTCATAATAACCTGATAATGTAATATCTCCCAATCCATTTTTTTGTAAGTTTTCAGCATTATTTATTCTGGTATTAAAACTATATGGTATGTTAGCTATTAAACGTAAGTGTGCAGACAAGTTCCAACCTCCCCAAATTTCTGCTGTTGTGTACTGTTCAGTAGTGGTTAAATAGCTGGTAATTCCTCCTACACCAATATGTGTACGTAAGCTATTATTTCTATACCTTATGCCAAAAATATGTTTTTGAAAATCTGGCATAATACCTAAATAATTATTACCCACGCCACATCCGCAAATATCACAACCCTTTACTATTTGTGTGCTTACAATAAATACTATTGATATGCCTATTATAATTTTTTTCATTATTTTTTATTTATTGCTCACTCAATAATTTATTTTCAATAAAAACTTTATCATTTAGGGTTTGCAGAAATGCGACTAATTGTTGTTTTTCGGAAGAAGACAAAGAAATACCTATGTGGCCATTTTTTCTTAAAGCAGTATCCAAATTAGGATTGTTCTGAACTTCATGGTCATAAAAATCTAGCACTGCATCCAACGTTAAAAAACGACCATCGTGCATATAAGGTGCCGTGTATTGCAAATTGCGTAAAGTAGGTACTTTAAATTTGTATTTATCAGTTTCCTGCAATGTAATGTCGTATCTACCCATATCATTAATAAAATTGGGAGTTAGCCCATTATTTCTAAAAGTATAATCGGTAAACAGTGGTTCTTTATGGCAAACCGCACAATTGGCTTTAAATAGGGCATAGCCTGCATTTTCATTGGTATTAAATACTGCTTGCCCACGCATTACACTATCGTATTTTGATTGGTCACTTACACACATTAACATGAATTGCGATAAGGCTTTTAATAATCGTGCTGTATTAATTTCTGAACTGCCGAATGCTTTTTGAAAAAGCGAAGGATATTCTTTCGATTGACGTAATGTAGTTAAAACATTATCCATTGTATTTCCCATTTCAATATGGTTGGTAATGGGTGCAATGGGCTGTAAATCTAAGTTGGGAATACCACCATCCCACATAAATGAAGGGCTCCAAGCCAAGTTCATAATAGGCGGTGTATTTCTTACCCCTAAGCTGTCAAATATTCCGTGGCTTACACTATGCCCATGTTGTGTAAATGCCGATGTTTGTATGTGACAAAATCCGCAACTAATGGTGTTATTTGCAGAGAGTGAGGCATCATAAAATAATTTTCTTCCTAATACAAAACCTGCCTCGGTTATAGGGTTTGTCTCAAAATGATATACAGGTGTTGGAAAAATATCCGGTTTGGTAAATCCGGCAAACACCTGTGTAATTTCTTTCTTGCAGGCAACAATACCTGCAAGAAAGAAAATGATTATTAATATTTTCAATTTCATACAATTAATTTTCTGTATGGTTATGACTAAACATATTTACATAGTTGTTGGCAATTGTTGCACTAAACGGACTAACCATTACTACTGAATTTTTTGCAATACTTATATTCGTTGTTCCGTTAAACACCTTCATTATATCAACCAATAAATGAATATTAGCTGATTTTGTTGCTTTAATTTTCGCAGTACCTCTAGCCGTTAAATCGAGGGTAATAGTTTTTAAATTATTAATAGTTGGCGCAGTGTATCCACCAAATAACCCAATGTGGTATTGAAAAATATTGCCATTTTGGGTAGAAACAGGCGAGGTGCCTTCCATTTTAAAAAATATATAACCACTATTCCAGCTCCAATACATTCCTGCAGCCGTTCCTGCGGGATCTAAAACGCCGGTTCTTTTACTGATATCTACAGTATTGCGTAAACTATCTACGCCCAGTACAAAGCTAAGTTTGCTATATTCTCCTTCCGGTACGCGTAATTTTGGGATGGTAGTATTTGGACTGCTTTCATCAATTAAAAAGTAGCAACTATCCTGCGGTACAATGTATGTTGTACCATCTGTTTTGGTTAGTATAAAATTACTTACAAAGTATTTTAATAATGTAAGTTTAAATGTTTCACCACTGGCATTTGTGTAAACCCCAGTATTTAGTTGTAAATCTTGATTGCCAACTACATTATCAAACTCTACAGAAAGCTGTCCGGTTGCAGATGAGTTATATTCAGGCGTTATATCTTTTTTACATGATGTAAAAAAAATAACTAAAACTATAAGTGATAAAAATGTATATTTCATAAATATATTATAATATTTCAACAATATTTTTTTAATAGAACTATGTAATTTGTCAGTATATAATGGATGCCTATAGTTAGAATAGGTCAATAGGAATTTCCTTCCCTATTTGGATAGGCAAAACCCTTATCATTTCACTATTTTATAAGTAAATAAAATAGCAAAACATTTAACTGTTCCTGCATTTTGCAAATAGGGAATAATTAATCTGGAGGATGAAAAATAGCCAATGCCATTTTGGTGGGAATGCTTATGGAAATAAAGCCCGCATATTGTTTTTGTATAGGGAATGTAATGGGCTTTATAGTGTAAAAATGATGACTATTGAATAAAGAAACTTCATCTCTGTTTTCTAATTTCCTTTCAGGATTTTTTTGCTCACTTTTTTCTGCTTTGTTAAGTTGCTTCATCATTTGGCATTTGCCATTACAATGAAGCATTGGCTTGTCTTTGTTCTCACAGTTAACAGCAAAACGGCTGGTATTAACATAATAATCGGCAATAATAAGTAATCTGCTGAAAGTTTGCAGCAGAAATGGAACTATAAAAAATACTGCGATTATTTGTTTCAAATTACATACAATTTCGTGCAAAGTTATTGAAAGATTATTTTAAATCTATGATTCACATCACAATTTTAATAGTATAAAGTTGATTAACCGGCCCAACCTTCGCGGTCTAAACTACGGTATTGAATAGCTTCTGCCAAATGCTGCACTTCAATATCAGTGCTACTATCTAAATCGGCAATAGTTCTGGCAACTTTTAAAATTCTGTCATATGCTCTTGCAGATAGATTTAATTTTTCCATAGCTTTTTTTAATAATGCTTCTCCGGCAGTATTAATGGTACAAAATTCGCGCAAAGTTTTAGTACTTATTTGAGCATTGGCATAAATGCCTGGCATTGTTTTATATCGTTCTGCCTGTATAGCTCTTGCGCTAATAACTCTTTGACGGATAGTGGCTGAATTTTCGGTACGTTGTAGATAATCGCTAAGTTCACTAAAAGCTACGGGTGTAACTTCAACATGTAAATCAATTCTGTCTAATAAAGGCCCGGAAACTTTATTCAGGTATTTTTGAACTGCACCGGAAGGGCAGGTACATTCTTTTTCAGGATGGTTATAAAAACCACAGGGGCATGGATTCATAGAGGCTATTAACATAAAGTTAGCCGGAAAATCAACCGCTAATCTGGCTCTGGAAATAGTTACTCGCCTTTCTTCCATAGGTTGCCGCATTACTTCTAAAACAGTTCTTTTAAATTCGGGTAGTTCATCTAAAAATAACACACCATTATGTGCCAACGAAATTTCGCCGGGTTGTGGATTTCCGCCGCCACCCACTAAAGCTGCATCACTTACTGTATGGTGTGGCGATCGGAATGGCCTTTTAGAAATGAGTGAGGCATTTTCGGGTAGTTTACCTGCCACACTATGTATTTTTGTGGTTTCTAATGCTTCTTGTAATGTTAATGGCGGTAAAATGGTGGGCAATCTTTTGGCTAGCATTGTTTTACCTGCACCAGGCGGGCCTATTAATATGGCATTATGACCGCCTGCGGCTGCAATTTCAAGTGCACGCTTAATATTTTCTTGTCCTTTTACATCACTAAAATCAACATCAAATTCATATTGTGTGTTAAAAAATTCATCACGTGTATTAACTACCAACGGTTTTGCGTTGCTGTTATTTGAAAAAAAGTTAACTACTTCTGTAATGTGTTCTACCCCATATACCGCTAGTTGGTTAACCATTGCAGCTTCTCTTGCATTGGCTTTGGGCACTATTAAACCTTTAAATCCATCTTTACGAGCTTGTATGGCAATGGGTAAAGCTCCTTTTATGGGTTGTACAGTACCATCAAGGCTCAGTTCACCCATCATTACATAATCTTTTAAAGCATCTACATCGCTTAATTGGTTATGAGCTCCTAGAATACCAATAGCAATAGGTAAATCAAATGCTGCGCCGGTTTTCTTAATATCTGCAGGTGCCATATTAACCACTAAACGAGTGCGTGGCATTTTAAAATTATTGGTTTTAATTGCACTCTCAATTCGTTGCAAACTTTCTTTCACCGCATTATCGGGTAAGCCTACAATAAAGTATTTTATATCGCCACCACTAATATTTACTTCAATTGTAATTGATATGGCATCCACACCATAAACAGCACTTCCATAGGTTTTTACTAGCATATATAACAGGGTATGCGCTTATTTTGAGCATAACTTTTTTTATGCTCATTAAAAAAAGCTGCTTTAATGTTAATTTTTCAACAACTAATTTAATGTAAAAATGTAAAAATGCTATAATTTATTCAGTAAATCTACCACACCTTCCTTGCGCATAATAATATAGCCAAGTCTGTCATTGCTAATACCATCTTTTAATTGGTAACTGAAAATGAGTTGATCGTTTTGTAATCCGGTTTCAAAATATTTGAACTGAATATTTGAATGCATGTGTAGTTCTTGTCCAATTTCGTATAAGTGCGTAGATAAAATAAATAGGGCGTTGTGCATTTTTCTTAATCCTTCAATTACACTAACACTACATTTTACGGCATCTTGCTGGTTGGTGCCCTTAAATAATTCATCTATTAATACCAACCATTTTTTTCCATCACTAATTTTTTCAATGGTTTTTTTTATTCTATGTACTTCATTAAAAAAGTAACTTTCACCTTTTGCAATATTATCGGTTAAATTAATATTGCTGATTAAACCATCAAACAAGCTTAATTGTAATTGAGCTGCGGGTACCGACATGCCAATGTGTGCCAAATACACACAAACACCTACTGCTTTTATGAATGTGCTTTTACCGCCCATATTTGCCCCGGTTAAAAATAAAAAATTTTGTTGCCGGTTTAAATCAATACAGTAAGGTACAGGTGTGGTTAATTGTAAGTGATATAAATCTACTGCATGTATAAGTGGTTCTTCACTTTCAACAAAACTTGGAAAATGAAATTTGAATTTTTTTGTTGCAATAGCCAAACTTAAATAAGCATCTAATTGGTGGTAAATATTAATAAGTATTTCTGCATCTCTTTTAATATGATGCTGAATAAAATGGCCATAGGTTAGCACTTCTGAACGGCTAAGTGGGTTTTCTGCATTAAAATGCAGCATTTCCTGCACCATGGGTTTTGTAAGGAATAATTGAATAGTCTGCAGCCAGATGGCTGTAATTTTACTATTTCCTTCACCCAGTATCTGTTTAATTTTTTGTAAGCCTTGTAAAAAGCTAATGGTATGTTCAACAGAATATTTTATTAATGAATAATCACTTTTTTTAAATGTAGCATACATCCATGCGGAGAATGGATCGGGCCTGGGTTTAAAACTATCTACCGGTGTTTCAAAGAATTTTTCTAATACCATAATAGTACCATTGGTAATATTTGGTGGCCATTGTTGTTCAACCAATAGTAGCTGTTGAATGGTAATTTGTACATCTTGTATGGCCGGAATATTGTGTAAGGGTTGTTGTAAAATTTTTTTCAAGTATTGCCTGCCACCATCAGTATGTGTAAAATTGAGGTATTGCCAAATAGCATTGCTATCAGTATTGCCAATAATTGATAAATCGTTTAACGTTATATCATCTACTATCATAATATTGGTTTCTTATGGTTCAATAATCAATTGGGTGGCTGTTTCTTTTTTTATGCTATCTGTTAAATTCCAGTCTCTTTCCTTTAACAGATGCATCTACCACCCCATTTGCATAAGCCAAGTGCCCATTTACAAATGTTTTTTCAATTGTCATAGGAAAGGTTGTGCCTTCAAAAGGGCTCCAATTACATTTGTACAAAATATTTTCCGGTATAACGGTAGTAGTTTGCTGCTGATTTACCAATACAATATCTGCAAAATAGCCTTCTCTTAAGTAACCTCTGTCTTTTATTTGAAAACAATCTGCTACTGCATGGCTCATTTTTTCTACCATTTTTTCAATACTTATACTTCCATTTTGTACATATTGTAACATTAGTAATAAGCTATGTTGAACCAGTGGTAAACCTGCATGGGCATGTAAATAATCCGGATTGTTGCACACCAATTTTCCGTTTATATCTCTAACAAAGCCTTTTTCTGCTAATGTATGGGGTGCATGGTCAGTGGCAATAACATCGAGGCGGTTATCTAATAATGCTTCCCATAGTGCTTGTTTGTTGTTGGGTGCTTTAATTGCCGGATTGCATTTAATTAAATTTCCTAAACGGTCATAATCATTGGCAGTAAAGTGTAAGTGATGTACACAAACCTCGGCTGTAATGTTTTTATCTTTTAATGGAATTAAATTAGTGAATAATTGTAATTCTTTTGCAGTAGTAATATGTAATATGTGTAACCGGCTGCCATGTTTTTGTGCATATTGAATGGCTTTCCATGATGATTCAAAACATACTTCATCGTTTCGTATAATGGGATGATCGGCCGCTGTTAATGTTTTTTGTTGTTGTAAAGCTTTTAAGTTGGCCTGAATCATTTTTTCTTCTTCGCAATGGGTAGCAATGAGCACTTCACAACCACCAAAAATTTTTTCTAATGCCAATGGGTTATCTACTAATAAATTACCGGTAGATGAACCCATAAATATTTTAATACCACATATATTTTTTTTCTTTTCATTGGTTTTCATTACCTCATCATAATTGTCATTTGAGGTACCCATGAAGAAGGAATAATTGGCTATTGCTTGTTGTTGGGCTATTTGGTATTTTTCTTCTAATAAAGCTTGGGTTAATGCAGGTGGGTTGGTGTTAGGCATTTCCATGAAACTGGTAATACCGCCTGCTACAGCCGCCTTAGATTCTGAAGCTAAATTGCCTTTATGTGTTAAACCGGGTTCTCTAAAATGCACCTGATCATCAATACATCCCGGTAAAACAAAGTTGCCTTCGGCATTTATTTCCTTTACCGCTAACTTGGTATTAATTTGGGGCGCTATTTTTTCAATTCTGCCATCTTTTAATAATAAATCGGCATAATATTTTCTGCCTTCATTAATAATATAGCCGTTTTTAATAAGGTATGTGTTCATGTTCCATTATTTTTGTTCCAATTAATACAGCAAGATTATGAAATGTTTGCGTTATGCAGCCCTGCTATTGTTGCTTATTTCATCGGGTGAATTATTGGCACAATCTGATTATGTGGTATTAGGTAGTCGCCAATATGATTTACTTACCCGATTAGAATTGAAGTTAAGAACAGACTCCGTGCTTAACTTTTCTGCTGTAAAACCTTTTGAACGTAAAACAGTAACCGACAGATTATACTATATTCAAGCTTTAGCTGCTGCCGGAAAAATTCATTTATCGAAGGTAGATGAATATAATTTAAATATAGTTTTGAAAGATAATTTTGACTGGCGGCCGGGCATGGGCGATACCACAATTCCGCTCAAAAATTTATTCACCTCTTCTATACGAAAAAACCCGGCATACATAGGGGTAAAGCGCGGCGATTTTTCGGCTTATATTTCTCCGTTATTAGACCTGGAATTAGGGCACGATAATAATCTAAACCACCCTTTGTTTATGAACCGCCGGGGTTTTTATTTGCGCGGAACCCTTTCAAAAGGCATTGGTTATTATTCCTATTTCACCACTAATCAGGAACGCGATCCTTTATATGTGCAGCAATACGCTCAAAAATACCAAGCAGTTCCGGGCGCAGGTTATTTTAAAAATTATCAGACCGACGGGTTTGATTATTTTGATGCAAGAGGTGGTATTATGTTTAAAGCCGGTAAAACCATCGATTTTCAGTTTGCATATGATAAAGTGTTTATTGGCAATGGCATTCGCAGCCTCATTTTAAGTGATGGGAGTAATGATATGTTATTCCTAAAAATTAATACCCGTTTTTGGAAGTTTCAATACTATAATTTATTTGCGCAGCTGGTTTCCAGCTACCAACGTGGGCCAGATTATTTAAGACCACAGAAATATATGACACTGCATTATTTAGATTTTCAGGCCACCAAATGGTTAAATATTGGTTTGTTTGAAGATGTAATGTTTGGCCGCTCTTCGGGGTTTGATTTGAATTATTTGAATCCCATTATCTTTTACCGATCTGTGGAGCAACAATTAGGTAGTCCGGATAAGGTAACATTAGGTGGTAACATAAAAGCCAATGTTTTTAAAAACACACAGTTGTATAGCCAAATTATTATTAATGAATTTGTGATGAAGGAAGTATTACATTATAAAAATGGTTATTATGCTAATAAACAGGCACTACAATTAGGCTTTAAATCTATTGATGTATTTGGGGTAAAGAATTTAGATGTACAGGGTGAAGTAAACTTAATTAGACCATTTGTATACTCGCATTATGATTCAGTTGGTTCCTTTACTCATTATAACCAACCCTTGGCACATCCTTTAGGTGCCAATTTGCGAGAGTTTTTAGGTGTTATAAAATACCAGCCCATTAATCGCTTACAATTAACTGCCAAAGCCATGTACATTGAGCAGGGTTTAGATTCTGCCGGTTATAATTTTGGCGCCAACCCATTTGAGTTTTATACCTCTAACCGTATAAGCGATTATGGTTTTCATATCGGTAGTGGATTATTGGCCAAAACAGCCATGGTTTCTGCAACGGTTACCTATGAGTTAATACCCAATTTGTTTTTTGATGTTACCGGAACTATACGCAAATACAAGGTAGAGAACCAACCCGATTTTACTTCTAATATTATTATGTTAGGTATGCGTTGGAATTTGGCAAGAAGAACTTTTGATTTTTAAATGCCCTTATGTTAATCTTCAAAATGAATAGAAAATATAATCATGCGTGATTGTAATTGCTGAAAAACACTGGCATACTTTAAATTAGGGTCAGGTATTAACAAATTGGTTAAGCCATAACTGAACTTAATTTCCGGTGATATGGTTACAAAAGGCAAAAAGAAATTAAATCCCAATCCGCCTTCCAGGCCAAAATCGTTTTTACGCAGTTTAATAATATTAGGCACATTTCGTAAGGCAGAGTTACTCGATAAATCTGTATCAAACTTTACACCGAATAATAAATAGGTTCTAAAATTATCTATTCTATCTGAATTAAACTTAAAATGCACCGGCATACTTACAATGGTAGTGGGTAAGGTTTGTTTTTGTTCTTTTGCTTCTCCGGGTGCCGGGCTTCCCAATGTGTAAGAAAAATAACGAGAGCCACCCAGCATAAGGGTTGGATTAAAGCGTATTTGAAAATGATCACTGAGTCGGCCTGTTGCCAATAAACCTAACGATATTCCCCCTGTTGAGCCTTGCTCGGCAGTTAAAACACTATCATTTGCCATAAAGTGGCTCGATTTTAACTGGTGCAAATACGATGAATTATACCCTAGGGTTAAGCCAAAATAATAGGGCATATCATCGTGGTAAGGACGATAAATTTCTCTTTGGGCCGAGGCCTGCCATACACAAAAAACAGGCAAAAAATAAACAATTATTTTGAACCGCAATAAATGGTGCATATACCTAAACTAAGTGGTTTTAAATACGTTTGGGTAAATCCTGCTTCATGCATAATTGTTAAAAATAATTTACCTTCCGGGAAGGCTTGAACACTATTGTTCAGGTATTGATAGGCTTTTTTATTTTTAGAAAAAATTTGTGCAAATCCGGGCGCTAAAGTACTAAGATAAAAATTATAAATGATTTTAAAGGGTTTAAACCTGGGTTTTGAAAATTCTAAAATTACAAGTTTGCCCCCTGGTTTTAATACCCGATGCATTTCTTGTAAACCTTTTAACAGGTTTTCAAAGTTGCGTACCCCAAATGAAACGGTAACCGCATCAAAACTATTGTCCTCAAATTCAATATTTTCGCTATCTCCCTTTTGCAATACAATTTTATCGGAAAGTCCTAGTTTTTCAATTTTTTGTTTGCCTAAATCTAACATACCTTCACTAATATCAATACCAATAATTTTTTGGGGCTGTAAACGGGCATAAGTCATTAAAGCCACATCTGCAGTACCGGTAGCCACATCTAAAATTAGTTTCGGTTGCAATGCTTTTAATTGTTGAATGGCTTTTTTTCGCCAAACAATATCAATTCCACCACTTAAAAACCGGTTTAAAAAATCATATTTACCGGCAATACTGTTAAACATTTCTGCCACCTGCTCTTTTTTATGCAGGGTACTGTTTTCGTCAGGTACAATTTTATCGTGTGCAAATGGTGTAGGCATAGGGTGCGAAGATATTCATTTATTCATCCACTTGTTTTGAAATACCAAGCTTAACCTATAACAAATGGCATGATTTTTATGTTTGGTGCTTGCATATTAACATTTAAATTTGGTGTCAATGATAGCTCATGCTATAAAATATTCCCAAAACCGTGCAAATATGGTGCCTCAATGCAGCCCAGTTTGTACTTTCACCCATAAATATAACCCATGCACACACCCGAGGCTATTCAGGAAATGAATACACAAATTGAATTACATGCAGGTTTTGTTACAAGAATTAGAACGGAACTTACAAAAGTAATTGTAGGACAACAGTATATGGTAGACCGCCTGTTAATTGGCTTATTAAGCAATGGGCATGTATTATTAGAAGGTGTACCCGGGTTGGCCAAAACACTCACCATAAAATCGCTGGCACAAGCCGTAAATGGGCGTTTTAGTCGTATACAGTTTACACCCGATTTACTGCCTGCCGATGTTATTGGAACCATGATTTACAACCAGTCTAAAAATGAATTTCTGGTGCGCAAAGGGCCGGTATTTGCTAACTTTATTTTAGCCGATGAAATTAACCGCGCCCCGGCTAAAGTACAAAGTGCTTTATTAGAGGCCATGCAGGAAAAGCAAGTAACTATTGGCGAAACTACCTATCCACTTCCCGAACCTTTTTTGGTATTGGCTACCCAAAATCCATTGGAACAAGAAGGTACTTATGCCTTACCGGAGGCACAGGTAGACAGATTTATGCTGAAAGTAGTAGTAGGTTATCCTGATAAACAAGAGGAACAGTTAATTATTAGGCAGCAAGTGACAGGATTAAATATGCCGCAAGTACAACCTGTTGTAGATATTAGTGAAATTATGACGGCTAGAAATTTGGTACGGCAGGTGTATATGGATGAAAAAATTGAAAACTACATTTTGGATTTGGTGTTTGCTACACGCTACCCCGATCAATATGGATTGGCTAAGCTAAAGCAAATGATTGGTTATGGCGGATCGCCACGTGCCAGTATTAATTTGGCCCTTGCGGCAAAAGCAGTTGCCTTTTTACATAAGCGCAGCTACGTTATTCCCGACGATGTTAAAGCTATTGCTAAAGATGTGTTACGCCATCGTATTGGGTTAACTTATGAAGCTGAAGCTGAAAATAATACTACAGAATCTATTATCGATGCCCTTTTGGCTACCATTCAAGTGCCTTAAACATCTCTCATTTTTTTATTCAATTATTGCACCTGAAAGATTGTATATGGAATCTGCCGAATTATTAAAAAAAGTACGCGAACTTGAAATTAAAAGTAAAAGATTAACCAATCGGTTATTTACCGGTGAATACCATTCTGCTTTTAAAGGAAGAGGTATGGTGTTTAAAGAAGTAAAAGAATACCATTCCGGTGATGATATTCGGTTTATTGACTGGAATGTAAGTGCCCGTATGAACGATACTTTTACTAAGGTTTTTGAAGAGGAAAGAGAATTGGAAGTATTTATTTTGGTAGATGCCAGTGCCAGCAATTTAATGGGCACACAACACCAATTTAAAAAAGATTTAATTACAGAAATAGCAGCTGTATTGGCTTTTAGTGCCTTAAATAATAATGATAAAGCAGGATTATTATTTTTTACCGACCGTGTAGAAAAGTTTATACCCTCCAAAAAAGGACGCCAACATGCTTTATACATGGTAAGGGAATTAGTGAGTTTGCAACCCATGCATAAACAAACCAATATTGTAAAGGCACTGCAATACTTAAACAATATTACCAGACATAAAAGTATTGTTTTTTTATTGAGTGATTTTGCCGATGAAGGTTATGAAGAAGCCCTGCGAGTAGCCGCTAAAAAGCATGATGTAATCGGTATTCAAGTGTATGATCAATTAGATGTGCAAATTCCTAATATGGGCTTGGTGGTAGTAGAAGATCCTGAAACCGGCGAACAGCTTTGGTTAGATACTTCCAGCAAAAAAATACGGCAGCAATATGCTGCTCAGTTTGCCAAAATTCAACAAGATGCTAAAAAAGTGTTTAGAACTGCCGGAGCTGATTTGTTACAAATAGCCACCGGACAAGATTATGTGAAAAGCTTGCAACAATTTTTTATTCAAAGGGCATAAGGTTGTATGTTTTTTGTACAACAATGCCAAAGAGTTATATTAAAAATAGTTATGTTTCTTTTACAGAAAAATAGTTGGTTTATTCTATTACTTTCATTTGGTTTACCGGGCTTTTTGTGGGCGCAGCAACCTGTTGTACACCTAAGTCCCGATAAAATATTAATAGGTAGTCAAGCCCGGCTTACCTTGCAAATTGAAAATGTGCAGCAAAACAATAGCGGTATTCAACAATGGTTTCAGTTGCCCGATACATTCGCACACATTCAAATAGTAAAGCGGTCGGCAATTGATACATTTACCGTTAATGGCAATACCATTTTTACACAGCATATTACCCTCACCTCGTTTGATTCGGGAAAATGGAAAATACCTACCCTTACCGCAGTATTTCGCAATAAACAAACCCTTAGTATTAAAAATACACCCCTGCTTACTGTGTTGCCTGTAGATGTTTCAGGCATGAAGGATTACAATGGATTTACCGATATTATTGAAGTACCCAAACCTGTAACACCCTTTCCTTGGTGGATAATCATATCAGCTGTATTATCTATTTTGTTAATTATACTTATTATTAAATGGATTCGTTCATCAAAACAACGTAAGCCCCTTGCTGTAGTTGCACCTAAAAATAAAGACCAGGTATTAAGTGCTATTCAACAATTGCGGGAAAAATATCCCTATGCCAAGGGGGCATATCAAGCACTTTTTACTGAATTAGTTGCTTTGTGTCGTGGTTTTTCAGATGCCCAATTACAACAAGATTCACATAGTTTAACTACCGATGAATACATGGTAATTGTTAAAAACAAAATAGGTACCGAGCCCGTGCAAACTGCGTATTTTCAATTATTGCGCTTAGCTGATGCCGTAAAGTTTGCCCGTTATGTGCCTACCGAACAGGAAGTAGAAACAGCATATATTACCGCCACTGATGCGGTAAAAACCATTCATCAATTCTCATTTCAACCCAAGCAATAATGCTCTCAAATTGGTTACAACATACAGAATTTGCTTATCCCTGGGTGCTGCCACTCTTGTTAATAATTCCATATTTAGTGTATTGGTATAGTAAAACTTATCGTAGGCAAACACCTGCTGTACGTATTACCACCACACATTTTATTAGAGGTAGTTCGGGTATTAAATCGCGGCTAAAGCATTTGCCATTTGTACTAAGAATGTTAGCGCTTGCCGCCATTATTGTTGCATTGGCGCGTCCACGCGAACAATTTACCCGGCAACAAATTAATGGGAAGGGAATTGATATTATTCTTTGTATAGACATTAGTGGCAGTATGACGGAGCAAGACTTTGTGCCTAACCGATTAGAAGCTGCCAAAAAAGTAGCTACTTCATTTGTAGAAAGCAGGCCCGGTGATGAAATTGGTGTGGTTATTTTTAGTAGTCAGAGTTTTACTTTATGCCCTTTAACCGTTGATCATGCTACTGTATTAAATCAAATTAACAATATTCAAAATGGTTATTTGCAGGAAGAAGGCACTGCTATTGGTTCGGGGCTGGCTACCAGTGTAGATCGTTTGCGCAACAGTACCAATAAAAGTAAAGTGATTATTTTATTAACCGATGGGGTTGATTTTGGCGGGCAAATACCACCCGATGTGGCTTTAAATATGGCCAAATTATATGGTATTAAAGTATATACCATTGGTGTGGGCAGTAATGCCAATAGAGTGGATGATAACCACAATCCATTAAACAACAACAATTCTACTCCGTTAGATTTTAATGAAGGGTTGTTAAAACAACTGGCTGCTGAAACGGGCGGACAGTATTACCACGCTACCAATAATGCTGCACTGCAAAATATATACAAGAGTATTGACGGTTTAGAAAAAAGTAATATTACCGTTACTACCTACAAACGTTATACCGAGCAATTTCAATGGTTTGTATTGGCTGCATTAATACTTGTTGTGTTAGAGGTATTGTTGCGTTTAACCGTGTTGCGAAAGTTTCCATAGCCCATTCTGTATTGAAAGGTAAAACGAAAGGTAAACGTGAATTGTATTTGTAGGGTACTATCTGCTAATACCACAATAAAACCGCTTAATTCAATAAACTTATACCAACCTGTGGGTATGGGTATTTCTTCGGTATGCCAAGCCCAATCATTTCTTTCTCCGTAATTACAAGTGACAGGTTTACAGGAGTAACCTGCTATTGTTTTTTTTCTTGCTGCTATAGTTGCCAATTAAAATCGGGTGTTTCCTCCTATAATACGCTTCATGTTACCGAATTCATCAACTGCTGCCATAGGTGCTTAGTTGTATTAAACACATTCCCGTTTAAAAATTTCTTAGTTCTCATTATCTTACAGCCTTATTATCTTACATGAAGGCAATTGTATACAAATCAACCGGTAGCTGGTACCAGGTAAAAGGGGAAGATGGAACTTTTTATTCCGCCAGAATAAAAGGCATTTTTAAAATAGATGGGCTTACCTCTACCAACCCCATTGCTGTTGGTGATTTGGTTGAAATAACCATTGAACCGGGACCTGAACAGCATGCCGTTATTGAGGCCATTGAACCACGCAACAATTATGTAATTCGTCAAAGTCCACACCACCGCAAACACCATCATATTATTGCGGCTAATATAGATCAAAGTATTTTATTCATTACCCTAAAACAGCCCCGTACTTCGCAAGGGTTTATTGACCGGTTTTTGGTAGCCTGCGAAATGTATCATGTGCCCGCTATTTTGGTATTTAATAAAGCCGATATTTATCGGGATAAAGAAATGCAACAGTATCAGCAATTAGCCGATTTGTATACACAAATCGGCTACCGGGTATTATTGTGCAGCATGGTAACACAACAAAATGTAGCGGCTTTGCAACAATTGATGCATCAAAAAACAAGTTTAATTAGCGGACATAGCGGAGTGGGTAAATCTACTTTTATTCAACAGATTTTCCCGACATTAGCCCTAAAGACTTTAGCGGTAAGCGAATGGAGTGGTAAGGGTATGCACAGCACCACTTTTGCCGAAATGTTCGATTTGCCCGAGGGTGGTAAAATAATTGATACACCCGGTATTAGAGAATTGGCTTTGGTAGATGTTTCGCGGCAGGAATTATCGCACTATTTTCCCGAAATGCGGGAACGCATCACCCAATGCCAGTTTAATAATTGTTTGCATATGTATGAGCCGGGATGCGCGGTGAAGCAAGCAGTTGATGACGGCATTATTGCAGAAGAACGCTACTTCAGTTATCTAAAACTGTTAGAAGAAATTGATGAGAATACCTGGGCATAACACTAATATCCACTTACATTTTTATCGGCTTTAAACTTCGGTGCTTTTTGGGCAGCTTTCATAGCCTTAGGATCACCGGCTGCCAATTTACCTGCATCTACATTTTTCCCGTTCGATGGGCAGCCATTTCTGTCGGCATGATGGAATAAACCACAGCCGGAAAGCAGCAAGCATATAGCTATTACCCATACTATTTTTTGTGAAGGTATCATGTGCTACTTATAACGTTTTTGGTGTTCAATTATTGTTTCGGGCAATCATTGGCATCGGCAAACCATCCGGCATAAAAAGTATAATTATGGGCAATGCGATTAATTTCTCCTTCTAATAATTCCTGCGATACTTCTTTTACCTTTTTGGCCGGTACGCCGGCATATACACAACCCGCCTCTACCACTGTTCCTTCTAACACTACTGCACCGGCAGCAATTACCGCATTGCTGTGTACAATGCAACGATCCATTACAATGGCACCCATGCCAATCAATACATTGTCGTGCACTGTGCAGCCATGTACAATGGCATTGTGCCCTATAGATACATTATTGCCAATAACTGTGGCATTTTTTTGATAGGTACAGTGTATTACAGCACCGTCCTGCACATTTACGCCATTGCCCAGGGTAATGGAGTTTACATCGCCACGAATTACTGCATTAAACCAAACACTGCATTGGTTACCCATTACCACTTTACCTACAATAGTGGCATTGGGTGCCACAAAACAGTGTTGTCCAAATTGCGGATGCACATTTTCAACGGGAAGTATGATAGCCATAATAAATTGTTAGATAACTTTTTTTTATACATTCAATCACTGGCCGAATGTATAACTTCGTTTTCTATTTTCAAAGCTATTGTAAACTTGGTATGAATTATAGGCAACTTTTTTTACAACACATTGCACAAACCTCACAATCGCCCATTGGTATTGAAATGCAGCGGGCACATGGTATTTATTTATTTGATGTACATGGCAAGGAATATATAGACGGTATTTCGGGCTTTAGTGTGGCCAATATTGGACATAGCCATCCCAAAGTAGTAAATGCCGTGCAGCAACAGGCATCGGAATATATGCACCTGATTGTGTATGGCGAGTTTATTCAGCAACCACAGGTGGCTTATGCTAAATTATTAACCGATTATTTGCCTACTACATTAAACTGCGTGTATTTTACCAATAGTGGTGCAGAAGCTACAGAAGGCGCCATGAAATTGGCCAAACGTGTTACCGGGCGTACCAAAATACTGGCATTTCACAATGCTTATCATGGTAGTACGCAGGGGGCTTTAAGTATAATGGGTAGCGAATATTGGCGCAATGCATACCGACCTTTATTACCGGAAGTATACCATCTTACTTATGGAAGTGAAGCCGCCATAGCAGCTATTGATGCACAAACCGCTTGTGTAGTGGTAGAAATGGTGCAAGCCGAAGCGGGTATTGTATCTGCTGATAATGCTTGGCTGCAAGCTTTGCGTGCACAATGCACTGCCCATGGGGTAATGCTGATTGCCGATGAAATACAATCGGGTTTTGGCCGAACAGGCAGCTTATGGGCTTTTGAACAAACCGGTATTGTACCCGATATTTTATTGCTGGGCAAAGCTTTGGGTGGCGGTATGCCTTTAGGCGCCTTTATTGCGGATAAAACTTATATGGAATTGTTAACACACAATCCTGTATTGGGCCATATTACCACATTTGGCGGTCACCCTGTTTCTTGTGCTGCGGGTAAAGCCGCATTGGAAGTGCTGTTAGAGCAGCAATGGATTAAATGGGTGAAGGAAAAAGAAATGTATTTGAAAAATTACCTTCAACATCCTGCTATTAAAACCATTCGTAGTGCGGGTTTATGGATGGCTGTAGAATTTGATAGTTTTGAAACCAATCAAAAAGTCATTCACCAATGTATTCAACATGGTTTAATTACAGATTGGTTTTTGTTTAGGCCGCAAGCTATGCGGATAGCCCCGCCACTCTGTATTCAGAAAAAAGAATTAAAAAAAATAGCAGGTATTATTTTGCAAAGTATTCGTGATACAGGGGTTGCATAAACTTTTTTCTACGCAAACTAAACGCGCTATAACGGCACAGCATTGATGCTAATAATTACTGTTGATAGTATAAGGATAAAGTAACTATGCTACAACCCATGCTTGGTTAATTTATTCTTCTGAGGTGTGCTGTAGCTTTGATTCATGAATGGTCATTCGGCAAAATCTACTATATAATTTTTCGTATTGGGGAATAATGTTGGCAATATCAAAATGTTTGGCTTGCTCATAAGCAGCTAGCTTCATCTTAGTTAATTTATGCTCATCCTTTAAAAGCGTAATAGCAAATTCGCTCATGGCGGCTACATCACCAACATCGGCCATAAAGCCGGTTTTTCCTTGAATATTTATTTCCGGCAATCCACCTGCGTTAGAACTAATAACCACTACTTTGGCAGCCATAGCTTCTAATGCAGCTAAACCAAAACTTTCATATTCGCTGGGTAATAAAAATACATCACTCACGGCTAAAATTTCTTCCATCTGTTCCTGTTTGCCCACAAAACGTACATCATCCATTAAACCCAATGCACGCACCAGTTCTTCCATCACCGGCCTTTCAGGCCCATCGCCCACCATTAATAATTTGGCCGGCAAGTATTTACGCACTTCGGCAAAAACTTTAATTACATCTTGCACTCGTTTTATTTTTCTGAAATTAGAGGCATGTACCAAAATTTTTTCACCCGCAGGGGCAATTACTTTTTTAAAAGCATCAAATGGTTTTTTATTAAACCGATGCACATCAACAAAATTGGTAATAACCTCTATGTCTTTGGTAATAGCAAAACTTTTATAGGTTTCTTCTCGCAGGTTCTGCGAAACAGCAGTAATGGCATCACTTTCATTAATAGAAAAGGTAACCACAGGCTCATAAGTTTTATCTCTACCTACCAATGTAATATCAGTACCGTGTAAAGTGGTAATAACGGGTACATTCCGTCCGTTTTTGCTTTTTACAATTTGTTTGGCCATATAGGCTGCCGAGGCATGGGGTATGGCATAGTGTACATGCAATAAATCTAAATCGTGGTTAATAATTACATCTACCATGGTACTGGCTAAAGCCACTTCATAAGGCGGATAATCGAATAACGGATAGGTGGGTACCCGCACTTCATGGTAAAAAATATTGGTATTAAACTCATTCAACCTTACGGGTTGCTGGTAAGTAATAAAATGCACCTGATGACCTTCATCTGCCAATGCCTTGCCCAGCTCTGTAGCCAATACACCACTTCCGCCAAAGGTTGGATAACAAACAATACCTATTCGCATATTTTTTCTATTAATTGTGCTAAGTAACAACTATTTATCTTTTCAGTTCAATTATTTGCCATCAGTTTTTGTGGGCTAATAATATATTAACATTTATCACCTGCAAAATTGTCAGGTTAAATAGCCAAGCTTTTTGCTCCAATCTCTCTTTTTTTAACAGGACCAATGGGTATTTTTTATGGCTTTTGTTCTACACCGCTTCGAGACAGGTTCGACTCAACAGCGTTGCGTAACGCTGTAAACCCGAATTTAAATGGGCGATGGGTGCTTTTTGTTGCAATAAATGAATGGTAATTTTGATTATCTTTATACAGTAAATTGGCTATGGCCATATGCATATTTGTCACTTTTAACCCTACCGGAATGCGGATGAAAAAATTAATTTTTGCTATAGGTATTTGGCCCTGTTTTGTATTGGCACAGCCCAAAACCGATAGTTTATTCCTGCAACAATTATCCAATAATGTGCTAACGCAAGGCAAGGCCTATGATTTATTGCACCAACTCACCAAACAAATTGGGGGTAGGTTGGCAGGATCGCCTCAGTTTATGCAAGCCGTACTTTGGGGCCAACAGGCCATGCACATGATGGGAGCCGATACCGTTTATTTGCAAAAGTGTATGGTACCTCATTGGGTGCGTGGCGGCAAGGATAAAGCCACCATTGTGCAAATAGGCAATCATACCGTAAATAGGCCTTTATCGGTTACTGCACTGGGTAATTCATTAGGTACGAAACCGGGGGGTATTACAGCTCCCGTATTGGCCGTACGCGATTTTGCCGACTTAGAAGCACACCATGCAGAAGCCAAGGGAAAAATTGTATTTTTTAATTATCCTTTTAATCCTACCTACATCATTCCCGGTAAAGCTTATGGCGAATCGGGTGCTTACCGGCGCAATGGGGCGGCCATAGCAGCCAAATATGGTGCTGTGGGTATTGTTATTCGTTCTTTAAGCGGTGCAACTGATAATTATGCCCATACCGGCACCATGAACTACCAAGATTCTTTGCCCAAAATACCGGCAGCTGCATTGGGTTTACAGGATGCAGACAGCTTATTTGCTTGGTGCCGGCGTATGCCTGTACAATTGCACTTGGAAACACATGGGTATTTTTTACCGGATACCATTGGGTATAATGTGATAGGTGTTTTAAAAGGAACAGCATTACCGCAGCAATACATTACGGTTGGCGGGCATTTAGATAGTTGGGATGAGGGGGAAGGGGCACATGATGATGGTGCCGGTGTGGTGCAAACCCTAGAGGTATTGCGGGCATTTAAAGCAACAGAATATAAGCCTACCCATAGTATATATTTTGTTTTATTTGCCAATGAAGAAAATGGTTTGCGTGGGGGCAATGAATATGCCCGTGTAGCTGCATTGCAAAACACTACACCCATATTTGCCCTGGAAAGTGATGAGGGTGGTTTTACACCACGTGGTTTTGCTTGTAGTGCTACGCCTGAACAATTTGCTTTATTGAAAAGTTGGATTCCTTTATTACAACCATATGGTACAGATAGAATAAATGCCGGAGGAGGTGGGGCTGATATTGGCCCATTGGCTCGCCACTTTTCAATACCCGTTTGTGGTTTAATGCCCGATAATCAACGCTATTTTGATATACACCACACCAAAGCCGATGTATTTGAGGCAGTAAATAAAAGAGAATTATTATTGGGCGCCATTAATATGGCAGGGTTGGTGTATCTTGTAGACAAATATTTTTAATATGAAAGCAAAAAAATGGCTGCGAAATGCCCTTATTATATTGGTCATTATAGGTGCAGGTTGGTTTTATTGGCACTTTTATTTTGTGTTTGCTACCGGTACTAAAGCAGGTGTTTTAAATACCTTTCAACACAAAGGCATTGTTTTTAAAACCTATGAAGGTAAACTGATACAGAGCGGATTTAAAGCCAATGTACAAAGCAATGAGTTTTCTTTTAGTGTTACCGATCCGAAAGTGGCTGCTATATTAGAAAAAAATTCAGGACGTGATATGAACCTGCATTACAAACTTTACCTTGGCGCATTGCCTTGGCGCGGTATGCAAAAATTTATTGTAGACAGTGTTATTGAAATACGCGGCGTGGCCGGCGTAGGCAATATTGAAGCCAATTAAACCCATCACCAATAGTCATTGATTATTTTTTTGTTATTTGTTAAAAAAGCCCCTGCAACACTTCATACAAATGCATGAAATATTGCAAATTTAAATGGCATCTTTGCCCAATCTTAAACTAAACTTGGCGTTAATTGTTGCAATTGCTACTAAAAATAACGGAATTATGGGGAAACGTGGCTTTTTAAAGGGTTGGCTTTTATTGTTATTGATTGGTTTCACTACGGAAATATGGGCACAATCTAAATTTACTTTAAATGGTGTGGTACGCGACCAATCATCCGGCGAGTTGCTGATTGGCGCCGTTATTCAGTTAAAAGAACTACCCGGTATTGGTGTTACCAGCAATGCTTATGGTTTTTATTCTATTACCGTAAAGGCGGGTACGTATACGGTAATGATTCGGTATGCGGGCTACGAAACCCTTACCCAAGTCATTACTTTTAACCAAAACCGTGAATTGAATTTTAATTTGGTTCCTATTGCCAATAACCTGCAAGAAGTAGTGGTTTCTACCAAAAAGAAAAATGAAAATGTGGCCAGACCCCTTATGGGGGTTGATAAACTAAATATGCGTGAGGTAAATGAATTACCGGTATTGTTGGGCGAAAAAGATATTTTAAAATCTATTCAATTATTACCGGGCATTAAATCGGCCGGCGATGGCAATAGTGGTTTTTTTGTTCGGGGTGGCGGTGCCGACCAAAATTTAATTTTATTGGATGAAGCTCCAGTATACAATGCCTCTCATTTATTAGGCTTTTTTTCTACCTTTAATTCAGATGCTATTAAAGATGTTACTGTTTATAAAGGCGGTATGCCGGCACAATATGGTGGCCGACTTAGTAGTGTGGTAGATATTAAAATGAAAGATGGGAATGATAAGGCCTACCATGTAGATGGGGGTGTGGGACTTATTTCATCTAGATTAACAGTAGAGGGCCCCATTGCCAAAAATAAAGGTTCATTTATTATCAGTGGCCGTAGAACCTATGCCGATTTGTTTTTAAAACTTTCACCCGACACGGCTATTAATACCAATACCTTATATTTTTACGATTTAAACCTAAAAGCCAATTATACCCTTAACAAAAAAAATCATTTATACCTATCGGGTTACTTTGGTAGAGATGTATTAGGTTTTGGCCAAACTTTTGGCAGCGATTGGGGTAATACTACCGGTACCCTGCGTTGGAACCATATTGTAAGCAATAAATTATTTTCAAACACATCCCTCATTTTTAGCAATTATAATTATGTAATACGCATAAAATCGGGTACCGACCAATTTAAAATTACTTCTAAAATTCAAGACTTCAATCTAAAACAAGATTTTGACTATTTTATTAACAACAATAATAAAATAAAATTTGGCGGCAATATTATTCATCATACAGTATCGCCGGGTGCTATTACCGCTACAGCTACCTCTAACTTGCAAAGTGCTACTATTCAAAACCGCTATTCTTATGAAAGTGCATTGTATGTATCGCATGAGCTGAGTTTTAATGACAAATGGAATATTGTTTATGGATTACGCCTTTCTAATTTATCGGCTGTAGGGCCGGGTAATTATTACCAATACGATAGTAATGGTAATACCATTGATACCATTCATGTACCCAAAGGCAAGGCCGTTGCTAGTTACTGGAATTTAGAGCCTCGTTTTAGTGCCAGTTATTTATTAAATACCTTTACTTCTTTAAAATTCTCTTACAACCGAAATGTGCAAAATTTGCATTTGTTAAGTAATTCAACAGTGGGTGCACCCACTGATTTGTGGTTACCTAGTACCAACAATGTAAAACCGGAAATAGCCGACCAAGTAGCCATTGGGTATTACAAAAATTCAAAAAATCAGGTATATGAATTTTCGGTAGAAACTTATTATAAATGGTTACAAAACCAAATTGATTATAAAAATGGCGCAGATTTACAAGCCAATGATAATGTAGAGAATGAATTGGTATATGGTGTGGGTAGGGCCTATGGTATAGAGTTTTTTGCAAAAAAGAAAGTGGGCAATTTAACAGGATGGATTGGTTACACCCTTTCACGCACAGAAAGAAAATTTGATGCCATAAATAATGGACAATATTTTCCAGCTAGGCAAGACCAAACACATGCCATTACCATAGTGGGTATATACCAACTAAATAAAAGGTGGACTTTTTCTGCCAATTGGGTATACAATACCGGCAATGCAGTTACTTTCCCCAGCGGTAAATACCGTGTAAATAACCAAACTACTTTTTTATACACTGAGCGTAATGGCTACCGCATGCCTGCCTATCATCGTTTAGATATAGCTGCAACCGTACAAAATAAAAAAAATCCATACCGTAAATACCAAAGTAGTTTTACGTTTGGCGTATATAATGTGTATGGCCGCGAAAATCCCTATTTTATTACGTTTATTGATGATCCCAATAATCCCAATAAAACGGTGGCACAACAAACTTCTCTATTCCGATTTATTCCCAGTATTACCTGGAACTTTAAATTTTAAACGTATGCGCATTATACCAGCTATCTTATTCCTTACAATTGTGCTAATGGTTTCGTGTAAAAAAATTATTAATGTAGATTTAAAAAATGCCCCACCGGCCTTGGTAATTGAAGGTATGGTTACCAATAGTTCTCCCGCAAAAGTACTTATTTCAAAATCGGTTCGTTTTAGTGCCGATAATGTGTTTCCGGCGGTTACCGATGCATTGGTTACCATTACAGATGGTGGGGGTAACGTATACCCATTACTGCAAACAAGTCCGGGTACTTATGTTAATAACAATTTATTGGGTATACCCGGTACTACTTATCGGCTGCAGGTTATAGAAAATGGAACTACATATACAGCCACATCTACCATGCCGCTTCAGGTTAACTTAGATAGTTTACTGGTATCTAATATTGTTTTTGCTGGAAAAATCATACCTATTGTTCAGCCCAAATATACCGACCCTGCCAATGTGGCCAATTACTATTGGTTTATACAATACATTAATGGGGTAGAAAATCAGCGCATATTTGTGTGGGATGATAATTTAACCAATGGTGGTATATCAACACGTCCTTTAATTGAGCCCGACAGCACCATTAATCCGGGCGATACCATTATGGTAGAAATGCGTTGTATAGATAAACCCATTTACCAATATGTACGTGGATTACAAGATTTACAAAATAATGCAGCCACGCCGGCTAATCCTACCAGTAATATTAGTGGCGGGGTATTGGGTTATTTTAGTGCACATACCCGGCAGCGTAAATCGGTAATTATACCACAGTAGTATACTAACCGGCATATAATAAAAAAATAGCGGGCCTTTTATGCAATGGTAATTGGGTTGTTTTCCATTGTGCTATGGTTTTGGTTACAATTACTTCTGTTGCTGATGTAATATCTGCGCCTACGCAAAGCAGGGTATTTTCTTTACAAACCTGCAGTAAATCTTGCAATAAAGCTTGATTGCGATAAGGTGTTTCAATAAAAATTTGGGTACTGTTGTGTTGGCGCGATGCGTTTTCCAAGGCTTTTATTTTGTTTTTTCTTTCAACTGAATCAATAGGTAAATAACCTTCAAACGCAAAGCGCTGTCCGTTCATGCCACTAGCCATGAGTGCCATAATAATGGCATTAGGACCAACCAATGGATGTATGGTTGCCTGCAATTGCTGGGCTGCTGCCACCAGTATTTGACCCGGATCGGCAATACCGGGGCAACCTGCTTCACTAACAATGCCAATTGTTTTACCGGCCAATAATAGTGTTGTAAAAGCAGCTAGTACCTCCTCTTCCGCCTTATGAATGGTAAACCAAGTATAGGCATCAATGTCCATCTCTTTCCATAGCTGTTTAAAATAGCGCCGAGTGGTTTTTTCATGCTCTACAAAAAAAGCATTACACTGTTGAATAACGGGTAATATTTGTGCCGGTAATACATGCAAAGCACCATCATATAAAGGTGCGGGAATTAAGTATACGGTTCCTGTAGGTATTTGTTTCACCATTCAATGATATTAAGTGGGATGAGAAGCGTTGGGTTTTCCGGGTACATAAATTTTAGGGGCAGCTGCCTCATGCAGCGGATATACGGCAAGGGTTGCTGCTACAATAGCATAGGCGGGCGCCAATACCCAACCAATAAAGGGTAAAAGGTGCATGGCATAAAACACCAAACCATTGCCAATGGCCAAACCCCGGTGGGTACCTACATAAAAAGCACTTTCACTCATTGTTTTTTGGTGACGTTCCATACTATAGTCTAACATAGAAAATCCATAATAATACCCCTCTACAAATAAGGCAATAATAGGGGTAATTAAGCCAAATAGCGGAATAATACTTAACAGCATTAAAGCAATTAAATATACCGTTTGCCATAATGCATTGCGAATAGCCAGCCGAATGCCGCGCCACATATCGGTACCCAATTGGCGTAAACTAAACGGATAATCTTGGTGATTGATGATGGCCTCGGTTTTTTCACTTAAATAAGCAAATACCGGGGAGCCCACAATTAGGTAAAAATATTTAAAGAAAGAAAAATAAAACAACAACTGAATAAGCAATAAACCCAAACTAGAAAGTGTAAACAAAAATCCCAACCAAGTACTTTGTATTTTATCTAACCAGGTTTTTAAGCCCGTTTTTAAACTAAGCCATTCAATAACGCCACTGGTGGTATGTAGAAAAAAGCCCATGCTGAATACAAATAGCAAGGCATATAAAATACCCGGTATAATTATCCATTTCCACAACTTGTGTTGTTTTATGAATTGATGGGCTTTAAAATAGGCCTGAATTGCTATAATAATTTCTTTCAGCAAAGGGGGTTTTTGCTACGAAAATAATCGTTTCTTGTTGTTTTTGGTAGTATTGAAATTGAAATGGCCCTTTTTAAGAAATTGTTGGGAATAGAATCGATACTAATTTTATCGATTTTTGTGGTATGAATAACGGGTATATACAACCATTACCCCTTTCTGTTTTCCAAACTACAGATGTGGTAGCTATTGCCCAACAATTATTGGGTAAGCTTTTAATTACGCAATTTCAGCAACAATGTACCATTGGTAGAATTGTAGAAACGGAGGCCTATGCCGGTATTACCGATAAAGCCTCTCATGCATACGGTGGCCGTTATACCCCACGAACCCAAACCATGTATGCGGCCGGTGGCTGTGCCTATGTGTACTTGTGTTATGGCATACATTACTTGTTTAATGTGGTTACCGGACCGGTTAATACCCCGCATGCCGTTTTAATTAGAGCCATTGAACCGGTAGCGGGTTTGCCTATTATGTTACAACGTATGGGCAAAGTAAAGGCCGATTATACAGTTGGGCGTGGGCCGGGTAATGTAACCAAGGCAATGGGTATAAACCGCTTACATAATGCACAATTACTACATGAACATGAGCTGTATATTGGTGATGATGGATATAAAGTAGCAGAAAGTGATTATTTAGTTACACAACGGATAGGTGTTGACTATGCTGGTGATGATGCTTTATTGCCTTATCGTTTTTTGATGAAAGGGAATAAATATGTAAGCGGGAAAAAACTAAGTTAAAGCAATAAGGGGTAAAAAATTAAAATTTGGGGCAACTAATGGGTTTAGCATCACTGCGCTTTTGAATATAAATGAGTGACACTTCAATACCACCCACTCCTTGAGAAGCCGTTTTTAAAGAAGAGGTATTTACATCATACGAGGCACCCAGCCTAAAACTGCCATATTCTATACCCACATAAGGTATAAAGGCATCTCTTAAACGCAGCCAAGTACCTGCATATACACTTACATCCTGTGCTAAATTTAATGTAGGGGTAAATTGAAAAGCGCCTCCCAATACCGTTTCAGAAGCGCCTCCCTGAAAGCTTTGTAAAGCACTTAAGTGCAAAGTAGTATTATCGCTAATAGGAAAATAAGTACCGGCATGAATAGTGGCACGCGGATTTAAGGAATAAGTAGCACCGGTGAATGATTGTTGCGGGCGGGTAATATGGTACAAACTAACGCCAAAATAAAAATTATTCCGATCAGAAGTACTGCCATTATATAGAATACCTGCATTTACATCCATGTAATTTGATTTAAGTGTAGCCCCATTAAAAACTTCACTGGTAACACCCGTAAAACCATTGCTGGTCAATTGGTCTTCAAAAGTGAGGCCTGCCGTATTAATCATCATATTGGCATAAGTTAATTGTACACCCAAACCAATGGTATTATTACCATCCTCATCCAAGCCCTTATGATAGGCGGTAGAAACTGTAGCATAATTAAACTTAACAGCCCCATTGGCACTATTATCATTATACGCCATAAAACCAAGTCCCCACACATCATTAGAGGCAATTTTATTTTGCATAATATGAAAATCAATAGAAGCAGTGCCGGTAGTAAAAGCATTATTAATGGTAGGCCATTGGTTACGGTAATTGCCGGCTACCCGTAAGTCGCCATCAAACTTACCGGTGAAAGCAGGACTAAGGGTAAGTGGGGAAGAAAAAAACTGTGAGAAATGCGGATCTTGTGCCAATAGTTGTTGGCAAGCCATGAGCAGAAAGGTAAATAGTACAATTTTTTTCATTGGTGCGTTTGCAAAGTAATATAACAACTGTGGCAGCAAATGGTGCTAAGTAGTTATCCGTCTTTTCCTATTTAAGTTTACAAAAAACAGATTTACAAATTACAGGAAATGCTGTATATCAGTTTCATTTGTTGAATGATTTAACAAAAAAAATTACGATTGGTCTTTTGCGCCATAAGCCAAATCGCCGGCATCACCCAGTCCGGGAACAATATATCCTTTAGCGGTAAGTTCATCATCAATATCACCGCACCAAATATGAATGTTTTCGCCACAGGCCCTATGTACAAATTCAATACCTACCGAGCAGGCAATTGCAGCCACCACATGAATGGCTGCCGGTGTATATTCTTGTTGAATGTATTGAATGGTTTTTACCAGTGAAGCGCCGGTTGCCAGCATGGGGTCGCTGATAATCACTGTTTTATCATCTAAAGAAGGGCAGCTCATGTATTCTAAACATATTTCAAAACTACCGTCATGGTGGTGCTTTCTATAAGCAGAAACAAAGGCATTATCGGCCTTGTCAAAATAGTTTAGCATACCTTGGTGCATAGGCAAACCTGCTCTTAAAATGGTAGCTAAAACAGGTTGTTCCAATAAAACTTTACTATTATGGATACCTAAGGGAGTAGGTATTTCTACTTCATGCCAAGGCAGAAGTTTACTAATTTCATAAGCCGCAATTTCACCAATTCTTTCTAAGTTACGCCTAAAGCGCATCCTATCGGTTTGAATATGTATGTTCCTGATTTCTGCCGTCCAATTACTCACCAAACTATGGGCATCACTCAAATTAATAATCATATATACAATTGCATTTAGGGTACTAAAATGCTGTAAAATAAAGGTAAAAAATTGGAACTAGCCGCATTTGCCTTTATTGAAGACACGATTGCCCTATATAAACTTGTTGATGCGGCAAAGCATCCGCTCTGTTCATTGCCCGGGTAAAAAAATAGGAGGTAAGTAAAGTAGGCGCTCCGGCATCATTCAAAGAACAGGCAGCCCAATGTAAAACCGAACAGGTTAAACTGTTTTCAATGCACTTCAACTGTACGTAAATGAGGAGCAACTAGTTAAAAAGGGGTGTTGTGCGAATTCCATAACCCTCAATACACAATTATTTTCCTTTGTTATTGGAACAAAGGGTGCAGCACAAAATGATGGATACGCATGATGACCAATTAACATATTCCTTGTTAAACAATTTACAAGTATAGGCGCTTAGTAAAAAGGTACAAAATTACCAAAGAACAAGCAGTTTATATAGATGAACCCGTGGCAGCATTAATCATCAACGGTACAAGTGTTATAGGATAATCAATAAAAAGTAGTAGAATAAATATAAGGCAACACCATCTTACGCAATAAAAATTGTTTCAATATAAAGAAGATAGTTTTAGCCACGAAATATTCTAATTAGAAAGTGTTTAATACCATAAGTAATAATTCCTGTTTTATTTTCGGAATGGGTTTTTTCGGCTATTTTTTTAACATGGGTTTCAATAGTGCGGGGCGATAAATGTAAAAATTCGGCAATAGATTTATATTGGTGGTGGGTAGCCAATAATTGAATGATTTTTTGCTCACTTTTAGAAAAGATAGGGATATTTTGGTTGTCCTTATTCTTGTTTAAACGAATGAATATTTTTTGAACCAATGCTTCATCCCACAATGGATCTATAAATACTTTATTTGCCCTAACAGCCTCTAAGGCCATTTTTAATGAAGTGTTTTGAGCAATTTTCAGGGAGCCTTTTGCAACAACGGCATCCACACCCATATCCATTAATTCTGCTATATCGGTTTCGGTTATTAAACCGGAAATCATGATTATTTTAATAGAAGGAACAAACAATTTAACCAAATGGCTCAATGCCATCCCATCCATTTCCGGCATTTGGCAATCGGTTAAAATAATATCAGGCGTTTGTTGGGTTTCTACCAACGATTCAAAAAAAGCCATAGGTTGGGTATACTTTTGTATGGTAAAACGGCCCGATATACGATGCACGGCCTGTGCAATCAATTCTACATCGCGTAAGCGGTCGTCAACAATGGCTATATGTTCCATGCCTTCACTATTCATACAATAGAATATAATGCAATATTAAATTATTTATTTATACTGAGTAATTTTTTGTGTAAATATTTTAAAAAAAGATAATTGATAGCGTAGAAATCCGCAAAAAATAGCGTAAAACTACGTAGGTTTTATAGGGTAATCGGTTAGTATATTTACTGTGTGATTGGGGATAATCATGTAACCCTTAACCGGTAAAGTAACAGAAGGGGATTCTGTTTATTATAAAGGCCGTATAATAAATAGGAAATACCCCAATACTGCAGACAAGCAGGTAAAAAAACTGCTGAACATCTGACCCCATGAGTGTTAGGCAGGGGAGGGTAATTTTTATTTTTTATGATTATTGATAATTATTGTTTCATTCAATTTTAAGTGTAAAAAAATTGATCATAATTTAACGAATGATGAAACATTAATTAAATTACCAAATCATTAAATTACTCAACCTTTAGGACATTCTCAGGAAGATTTAGATAATTATAAAATGCTGGTTGGTAGTATAAA
>JAGWPI010000396.1 GCA_028877005.1 Bacteroidota bacterium
AATTGCATCATCGTCCATAAAACACAATAAATCTCCCTTTGCAAAAGATGCACCTGTGTTTCGGGCAAATGAAGCCCCTTGTTGGCGTTCATTTAAAAAGTATAGCTGATAGTCATGGTGTTTAGCTATAAAAGCTTTGCAAATTACCTCTGTATTGTCTGTAGAATTGTTGTTTACAACAATCACTTCAAAACTATTTTTGGGTATGCTTTGTACAATTAAACTATTTAATGCAGATTCAATGTATGCTGCACGATTATAGGTACAAATAACAACCGATATTTTAATTTGATTATCCATTTATTTTTAATAACATTTCATGTGCCATTTTTGCAATATTACCCCAATAAAATGTATTGTAAAAAGATTGAGGGGTGCAACATTTAGATGGTTGCAATGATATTATTTCCTTATTGAAGGCATTTCCATCTTTATCATTAACACATATTAAATTAGTTAAATTAGTATCATCGGGAATGCCTCTTGCACCAGTTTTTGTTGTAATAACTACTGTGTTTAATGCTAATGCCTCTATTATTTTAGTTTTAATACCTGTTGCCAACATACCCGGCAGTATTAATGCATCAACGCCCGCCATTATTAAGTTAAAATTATCTACAAAACCAATGTATTGGATTTCGGGATATTGTTTCTCTATTTGATGCTTAAATTTTTGGGGTAAATTTTTCCCGCATATCAATAAGCAAAAAAGAAAATTTGCTTGTTTAAGGGCAGGAACAATGTTTTGCAAAATTTTTTCTAAAGCCTCTTTGTTAGGTGTATAGTTTAGTGTGCCATTAAATAGCAACAGAAAGGTATTAGGAGATATTTTGAATTGATGTATGAGTGTATTACGTGCATTTATTTTGTAATCTGTTTCTGGTGTTGTAGCAAAATGAGTACCATAAGGAATGATGACCATTTTTGAATAAGGTATATGCCAAAAATGAAAAGCATAATCTGCATCATCTGCACACTTAAAAAATTGATAGTTACATAATTGATGTATTTTTTTTTCATAAATGCCATAGAAACGCCAAAATTTATTACCCTGCATTTTAAATCGGAATGCTTCAATATTATGCGAATGAATAATAAATGGCACTCCCGTTATAAGCCTTAAAATGTAACCATACCAGCCCCAATAGGAATGTTCTACAATAATTAGATCAATTTTTTTTTTATAAATAAGTTGCACTACAAAAGGTAATTTCAACAAATTAAGTAACCCTTTCCCATGAGGGAACATATAATTGAATTTAGAGACAAATGGAATATCATTTAAGGCATTATTCTTGGATGCAAGAATAGTTATTTGGTCATAAGTAGACAAATAATGATAAAAATCTGCAATACCTTTTTGTCCCCCCATTTCTGCCGGAAAAACCTTGTATGAAATTAGTGCTAGAATATGCATTTTCAAGAAAGGTTATTAAACTGCTTTTGTTTAAAAGAATTTGCAATAGCTCCTAACAATAACAGCCAAACCAATACAGAAGCACCAATCGCAATTTTTGTACTGTTGTAATAAGAGGCAGGTTTAAACTCAAATACAATTTCATGTTTACCTGCCGGAATATTCAATCCTCTTAATACATAATCAGTTTGTATTATTGGTGTTTCTTTTCCATCTATGTAAGCTTTCCAACCCCTATTGTAATATATTTCGCTAAATACAGCAAAACCATTACTGGAACTGTTAGAAGTGTAATGAATAATATCATTATCATTTTTTATTAATTGTATGTTGGCAGCACTATCAGTAGTGGTAGTATAGGTTACAAGCGATTGATCGGTGGTAGATATGATGGCTGTGTCTTTTGGTGTAAAATGATTTAGAGCCTTCATTACTGCGGCAGGGCCATTTACAAACTGCACAGTTTTAACAAACCAACACGGCCCTAGCGCATTTGGATTTAATTGAACTTCGGGTTTATTGGTTGTTGGATTATTAACAATAATATATTTGGTATTTAGCATATTTAATACCTGCATATTCATTGGTTGCTTGCGTAACTGAAAATTAAGTAAATCCTCTACAATACTTAATTTGGCAGGATGGTAACCACCAACCGAATGAAAGTGATAGGAAGTAAGTGCATCATTAAAAACATCTTGTGTTAAATTAAGTACCCTAAAGTAGGAGGTATCTTTCATAATTTGTGCGTCTGCAGCACTAGGTTTAAAGTAGGTATCGTCAATAGTTTCTTCATCCTGAAAGTTTTTATCGCTAAAATATCTTCTGTCTATGCTAATATTATCTGCAGCAATTAAAATAACGATAGCAGCAATGGCATAAGTAACTTTTAATTTTTCTTTTAAATAAAAGAAAATGCCGGCAGTAGCCAATAAAACAAAAACAATCGAACGGATTAAATCAGTTGCAAACAAACTTCGCCTATCTGCAATTAATGCATTGTAAATACTATTGGCCTCAACAGTATTGCCTTGGGTTAATTGGTTAAAATATGTTTTTAAATTGGCATCGGCAGGGGCAGCATAATCAAAACTGAAATACAACAATATAGACAGAACAAAAAAAGCGCCGATGATAATGAGGGTTTTCTTTAATGCCATTAACGCATATATTTTATCTTTTGTGTCAAAAAATAATTGTTGCAAAACCATAATGGTTACTAATGGAAAAGTAAATTGTGGAATGACCAGTGTCATGGTTGGCACTCTGAACTTATTGTAAAGTGGAAGATAGTTAAACAAAAATTCATTAAAAAACATTAAGTTCTTTCCCCAACTCATCAGCAGGGCAAGCACCGTTAGTGCCAAAATCCACCATTTGTGTGGCGTTTGTAAGTACACCATACCAAAAATAAAAAATAAGCATAATACTGCTCCTAAATAAACCGGCCCACTGGTAAAAGGTTGACTACCCCAATATGATGGCATACTTTCTGCAAACTGAGAAGCCTGATCATCAGGTACTCCCTTTTGTTGTAAAATTTTGGCTATATGAGAATCACCATTTAATTCGCCATTAGATGCACCACCATAAATATCTGGTATTAAGAGTGTGAAACTTTCTGCCTTACCATAGCTCCAATTAAATGCATAATCTATAGGTAGGCCTGCATTTTTTCGAGTGGAATTTGCTTGATTGGTAGTGTCTAAATTTAAAGTACCATTGCGCATAGTGGCTTTTGAATAATCGCTTGTAGTGGCCAAAGTCACTAAATTGCAGGTTGCACCAATAGCACCTGCTATTAATGTTAACAATAAAGCTTTAATCAAATGCTGATATTCTTTAGCCCGCAACCATTGAATAATAAATCCAATGGTCATAAATCCGGCTATTATTATAAAGTAATAAGCAATTTGCAAGTGGTTTTGCGCAATCAATAATGCACTAAATAAAGCTGTTAATGCGGTACCCCACCAATATTTTTTTTGATAAATTAACCAAATAGCACCTATTAATGCAGGCACATAACCTAAAGCGAGCATTTGCGTATCATGACCTGCAGCTACAATAATGGCCGAGAAGGAAGCATAGGCATAACCAATACTACCACCAATACCAATCCAAGAATTTATACGTAAAACCTGACTTAAAAAGTAAAATGAAATACACAATAAGAAAAAATAGCCAATAGGTTTTGGCAGAAACAACATAAAGAGTGGATGCGCATATACAATAGATACAGGATTTGTTGCGGTTAGAATAATTTGATAGGCAGGCATTCCTCCAAATAAATTATTATTCCATAAGGGATATTTACCATGTGTTTCTTTGTATTGAATTAAATCTTGTGCCATACCTCTCCAGTGAATTACATCACTTTGTTGCAATACTTTTCCCTCAAGGGTGGGTTTAGCAAAAAGAACAGCCACAATAACAAAAACTAGAATGGCTATTAAATGCGGCAATAATTGTTTTAAAGTAATGTTTTTCATTTTTACATTTGTTTATTTGCACTACTTAAGCAATGGCTTTATTAAATTTAATGACCAATGTTTGAGTATGTTATAGATGCTAATTTTACGAAAAAGCAAATTAATGCTATTTTGAACGAAAATTGAATATGCGGAATATTTTATTCTTAAACAGGGTTTCTTTAATAGGAAATTTGGCTTTTATTGCAATTATTGTTATGCGATATTGGGGAAACGTATTTAGTAATACTTTAATAAGTAGTTATGTAATTACTGCAGGATATTCTGTTTTAACATTAAATGTTTGGTTAATTATTATTTTTTTAAATAAAAAGGGTAGAAGCTATTTTGCATGTGTACCCATTTGGTTAATAAGTTTAAATTTATTTTTTTGTATTATTGAGGTCATATTCATCATTATACCATATTTATAAATGGCAGTTTACTATTTACCAAAAAACTAATGATGCAAAAGCATTTGCACTACTTTTTTATCGATTGGTAAATGCACCATATCTTCCGTTAAAATTGACAATGAAATCCAACGTAATTTTTCATATTGCCCATTTGTATCGGCTAATTGTATTGGGGTGAATTCAAATGGCAGTAATGCGGTTGGCAGTGTGTTAAGCACTTGTTCAGGTGCAGAAACCTTATAATAAATTGAGATTATTTGATCAATTGTATTAAATGCCGATATTTGAAAAAAATCAGTGGTATAGAAATGTTCTTGTACTTCAACTGATATACCTGTTTCTTCTAAAAATTCTCTTTTTAAACAATCGCGGGTTCCTTCTCCTAACTCTAATCCACCCCCCGGGAACTTTGTAAAATAATTTCCTCTAATATATTCATCACTTACCAATATTCTTTTTTGTGAATCAATAAGCAGACCATAAACACGTATTGTAAATTTTTTGGGTTTAGGTAATGTTTGGTATGCAATAGGCTGATGCATAATTGAATATTTAAAAATGTAATATTATTTCTCCCTTAAATACAAAAGTAGCAGGTCCGCAAAGCCAAATATTGGTGAATGTTTCGTCTAATTTATCAAATTCAACTGCTAATTTTCCACCCAATGTATTTACTTCAATGCGATTAAATCCCGCTTCATTGTGAGCAAACACCAAAGCCGCAGCTGTAACCCCGGTACCGCAACTAAGGGTTTCATTCTCAACACCTCTCTCATATGTTCTAACAGTTATGGTGTCTTCATCAGTTACTTCTACAAAATTTACATTAATGCCTATATCTTCAAAATCCTTACTAAACCTAATGGCTCTTCCTTCTTTAAAAACTTCATAATTAGCTATGTCAGTAACTGTTTTAATATAGTGTGGAGAACCTGTATCAAGTATAAAATCACCATAATATCTTTCAATCTTATCAACCTTTTTCATTTTTAAATCAACCCATCCATTTTTTTCAAAATGGGCATCGTGAGGTCCATCTATAGCTTTAAAATGGTATTGTGATTTTTTTATTCCAATATCCATTGCAAATTGTACCAAACAACGGCCTCCATTACCACACATGGTACTTTCTTTTCCATCTGCATTGTAATAAACCATTTCAAAATCATATTCATTACTATGGTTTAATAACATTAATCCATCTGCACCAATACCAAATTTTCTATTACACAGAAAATTAATTTGTTCGGATGTTAAATAAATGTTGCCTTCTTGGTTGTCTAGAATAATAAAATCGTTTCCTGTACCCTGATACTTATAAAATGTTAGTTGCATAAATTAAATTGTACTTATAATGGATAATGCTTTTGTAATTAAGTTTTCAACTGCCAGAGCGCCGTCTTTACTAAATTCTTTTCTAATACGATTGGCTACAATTACATTAACTGATAAACAATGATGCCCCAATAACTTACCCAAACCATATATTGCGCTTGTTTCCATTTCAAAATTACTAATACGATGTGAACCACTTGCAAAACTGCTAAAATTATCAACTAAACCGGGATTAGCTAAGCCCAAACGTAAAACTCTGCCTTGGGGGCCATAAAAACCAGGGCAAGTAACGGTAATACCATGATAAAAACCTTCTACAAAATTTTTCATGATGCTAATACTTCCGGTAGCCACGTATGGTTGAATATTACCTGATAATTGTGTATGAGCAATAAAATTTTTTAAAATTTGTTCTTCTTCCGGATTATTATAAAATCTATAATAATGTAATAAATTATCCAAACCTAAGCCATGTGTTCCTACCACAAAGCTATCTACAGGAATATCAGCCTGCAAAGCGCCGGATGTACCTAACCGAATAATTTGTAACGAACTTAGTTCGGGTTTTATGGTTCGGGTTTCAAAGTCAATATTTTTTAGCGCATCTAACTCATTTATAACAATATCTATATTATCCGGCCCAATTCCGGTTGAAATAACCGTTATTCTTTTTTTGCCAATATATCCGGTATGGGCTACAAATTCCCGATGTTGCCTTTTTAATTCAATAGAATCAAAATGTTTGCTTACTTTTTCAACTCGGTCTGGATCGCCAACTGTAATAACAGTATCGGCCAATTCCTCAGGCCTTAAATCAATGTGGTAAACAGCACCTCTGCTGTTAATGATTAATTCAGATGGAGCAATGCTATTCATGATTTTTTTTTGAAGTTGCAAAATTAGAATTTTGTATTTAGTTACGATGCTTTATTTTCGCAGCCTAAATGGTCCTGTGGCCGAGTGGCTAGGCAGAGCTCTGCAAAAGCTCGTACAGCGGTTCGAATCCGCTCGGGACCTCTCATCAAACTAAAGGATTACAACAGTAATCCTTTCTTTCCTTTATGAAGTACACACAAACAATTGGTATTGTAGCAGCTTTATTAATGGTAGCTGTTTGTTTTTTGCCATGGATTTATATTCCGTCATTACATCTGATGATTAATGGTGTTAACGGAAGAGTAAATGAGCAGTTTACTTTTGGTAAACAAATTTTAGCTCAAAGTTTCTTTTCAATTTTATTAATTTTCTTTTTTGCTTTACCAAAGGTTTGGGCTAAAAGAACCAATATTTTTTTGGGATTTATTAATATGGCTTGGGCTATTAAGAATTTTACTTTATTTTCTTTATGCCGCGCTGGTGATTGTCCGGAAGTAAAAATGGGTCTTTATGTTACCTTAGTTTTAGCCGTAATTGTATTGCTAATGACTTTATTACCCCGACTACAAATACCGTTGAAATATAGAAGTTAGCCGGATGTTCAAGCAATTACCCATCAATTAATTTGGCTATACCAAAAGCAGCAGCAGCTGCGGCAGCACCAATCATCATCACCCTTAATCCGCCGGTCCAAGGATTTATACCGGTTATTTTACTTTTGAAATATCCAAAAATGTATAAGCAAATTAAAGTTACAACTACAGAAATTTTTAACCCATTAATAGCATCTGATACAAAGAAGTATGGACTAAGCGGAACTAAACCACCAACAACATAAGAAATACCAATGTTGAATGCGCTTTTTCTTGCACGTTTAGGATCCGGTTCTTCTAAACCCAGTTCATGCTTCATCATAAAGTCTACCCATCTTTTTTTGTCCTTAATTATTTCTTGCATGGCTTGTTCTTGAATGTTCTCACTCAAACCCCAGTTCCTAAACACTTCACGAACTTCTTCTTGTTCAACATCTGTTTTATGATCAATTTCCCAATATTCTTTTTTTTGTTCACTATTGTAGTGGTCTACTTCTGTTTTACCAGCTAAATAACCCCCTAAGCCCATAGCAATGGAACCGGCTGCAATTTCTGCAATACCAGCAACCCAAATAAGATTAACTTGATTACCAACTGCACCACTTAAACCTGCGGCTAGTGCAAATGGAACGGTAAGTCCATCGCTCATGCCAATTACAATATCTGTTAATAAATCTGAACTTTGTAAATGTTCTTCTTTGTGGTGCAGGTGGTTTTGTATCATGTTATTGTTTTCTAAAAGCAAATATTAATGAAAAGATTGTAATGTTTTAGCAATTATTTCAACTGATTCAAATAGTTGGTTTTGTGTAATAATAAGTGGGGGTGCAAACCGAATTTTATCACCATGTGTGGGTTTGGCTAAAAGGCCGTTTTCCTTTAATGCCAAACAAATGTCCCACGCAGCGTCCGGATTAGGATGTTGTATTACAATAGCATTGAGTAAACCCTTACCACGAATGGTTTGTATAAATGGATTCTTGAGTTTACCCAATTCATTTCTGAAAAGAATACCCATTTTTTCAGCATTTTCAACCATCCCTTCGTCTTTAATTACTTGTAAAGCTGTTATAGCTACTGCACAAGCCAATGGATTACCGCCATAAGTACTGCCATGTTCACCAGGTTTAATATTCATCATAATTGCATCATCGCAAAGTACAGCACTTACTGGCATAGTGCCTCCACTTAATGCTTTTCCTAAAATCAGAATATCTGGTCTCACTTGTTCATGATCACAGGCCAACATTTTTCCCGTTCTGGCTAATCCAGTTTGAATTTCATCGGCAATAAATAGTACATTATATTCTGTGCACAATGCCCGAACACCTTTTAAATAACCTGCATCAGGCACTACTACACCTGCCTCGCCCTGTATGGGCTCTACCATAAATGCAGCCACGTTTGTATCTTGGAATGCTTTTTCAAGAGCAGGTAAATTATTGTAAGGAACCAGCTCAAAGCCAGGCATATAGGGCCCAAAACCTTTGTAGCT
>JAGWPI010000027.1 GCA_028877005.1 Bacteroidota bacterium
ACGGTATTGCCCTGGTGCCAGCATGGGTAAAGTAAAGGTATTCAGTTCATCTAAAAAATCTGTATCAGCATAACCTGCTAAATATCCGGCAGCGGCCTTTACAGGAACAAAAGAAATGATAGCAGAACCTGAAGATGCCATTTTTAGTTTTCTTCTTTGCTCTATATAACTACTACCCTTTGCTGCAGATAAATCTTTAAGTAGCAACTCATCTAAACTTAATTTAAATAATACGGCAACCTCTTCCAAAACCTCTAATTTAGGTTCCGCTCTTTCCTCTTCATAAGCGCCAATTAAAGAACGTTTTACACCTAATTTTTGGGCAAATTCTTCTTGTGTATAGCCTCTTAATTTGCGTAAGTATCTTAAATTTTTTCCGGCAAAACTCATAAACTAATGATTTTAGCGGCAAAATACTAATATTTTTAGTTACAACAAAATATTTCTTCAATAACTAATAAAAATATTCAACTACCATTCTGCTCTTGCTGAAGGGGAAATACTTAAATCGGCAAATTGACCGGCCTTAAATTTATAATAGGCAGTAATTGCAATCATACCTGCATTGTCAGTACAATATTCAAACGGAGGGATGAAAGTTTCCCATCCATTGGCTTTACCCATATTTATAAAAGCAGCACGAAGTCCTTTATTGGCACTTACTCCACCCGCTATGCATACCTGACTAATACCGGTTTGTTGTGCAGCCAATTGCAATTTCTGCAATAAAATATGTATAATAGTAGCCTGAATAGAGGCACACAAATCATTTAAATGCGCATTAATAAATTCCGGCTTTTGCTTTTGTAAAAAATAAAGTACAGATGTTTTTAACCCGCTAAAAGAAAAGTTGAGCAATGGTACTTGCGGCTCGGCAAATTTAAAGGCATTAGGATTCCCTAATTGGGCATATTGGTCAATTAATGGCCCTCCAGGATAAGGCAATCCCAAAAGTTTAGCGGTTTTATCAAAGGCCTCGCCGGCTGCATCATCCATTGTTTCGCCTAAAACTTCTAAATGTAGGGGATTATGAGCCAAAACAATTTGTGTATGTCCACCACTAACTGTTAAACACAAAAATGGAAAAGTAGGTTTTACCTGGCCAATTAAATTAGCTAATACATGTGCTTGCATGTGGTGTACAGCAATTAAAGGCTTTTCTAAAGCTAATGCCAGAGATTTAGCAAATTGAGTTCCTACTAGCAAACTACCCAATAAACCCGGTGCTTGAGTAAAAGCAATAGCATTTATTTCATTAAGTGATTTATTTGCATTTTTGAGTGCAGCATCAACTACAGGTACAATATTTTGCATATGTGCTCGACTAGCCAATTCAGGAACTACACCTCCATATTGGGCGTGAATAGTTTGGTTGGCTATAAAATTAGAGAGAATAGTGCCATCACAACAAACAGCGGCAGACGTTTCATCACAAGAAGACTCAATTGCTAAAATGGTAACAGACACAAATAAAATTTTAGCAAAAGTACAGGCTATTTACTTCTAATGGCTACAACGGGGTCCATTTTTGCAGCAATGGATGCTGGTATAATGCCTGATAATATTCCTAATATAATACAAATGCTTAATGCCAAAATAATAATATTGGGAGCAATAAAAATGGGGAAAGGTAATACTTTACTTAAAGCCATGGTCAATACCCAAACCAAAAACAAGCCCAGTAATCCGCCAATTACACATAAAAAAGCGCTTTCTAATAAAAATTCTGTTAAAATAGTTCTTTTTTTAGCGCCTATAGCCTTTTTTAGTCCAATTTGGCTGGTACGTTCCCTAACGGTAACAAACATGATATTGGCAACACCAAAAGCCCCAACCAATAAACTTAACCCTGCAATAGCCCATCCCCCCATATTTAATGAACCAAATAAGCCATTTAATGAATTTCCTAATAGGTTTACATCATTTAAAGCAAAATTATCATCTTGCTGGGGACTTAAGCGCCTTTGTTGCCGCATAATTCCTCTCAACTCATCTGATAAATTGGATGTTGCAATATTATTTTTAGCCTGTACCAGAATAAAGGGACTGCTTTGCTTTATATTATAAATGGAGGCAAAGTATCGATATGGCAATAAAATACAATCATCATAATTAAACCCACCCAACAAACTATTGCCTTGTTTCTCAAGCACTCCTACAATAATTGCTTTATGATGATTAAAATCTATTTGTTTACCAATTGCTTTTTCGGGATTTCCAAATAACTCTTCTGCAACTTTATACCCTATTACAGTTGCATTTGTTCCATAAGTAAAATCATAATCGCTAATATAGCGACCGGCAATAACATTTATGGATTGAATTTTATTAAAATCTTCGGTAATGCTATATACATTCGTGTTGGTTAAACTATTATCCCCATATGATAAAGTTGCATTTTGCGAAGCAAAAAATGCAATAGCATCCGCCAATTCGCTTTTAGTCTGTATAAACTTCATTTCATCATAGGTAGGTGTTGGCCGTTTTACAAACTTCCACCAAGGATATTCTCCACCACCGCCATATTCCCATTTATCTATATAAATAGTGTTATTTCCCAAGGTTTGCACTTCACCTTTTACTTTTCTTTTTAAACTATCAACAGTAGCCAGTACACCAATAATGCAAAAAATTCCAATCGTAATTCCAAACAGCGATAAAAAAGTACGCAGTTTATTAACCCTTAATTCCTGAAGGGCCATTCTAAAACTGTTCCAAATTATGGTAATCAATTTCATAATATACCAAAAGTAATGTGTTCTTCAGCAATTTTTAAATTTATTGGTTCAACGTGTTTTAAAAATGATGAACGCAATAATTTTCACATAAAAAACATTAATAAGCTAAAATAAACTTTGTTATTTCATGGAAAATACAATTTCATGTTATCAACCTCCTCTTCAATTTTATAATTAAAACAAAATAAAAATGGCTTACTTTTTATCAATTCTTCAACCAAATTAACTGTATACTGTTATTTATTTCATTTGAATTTGCAAAAAATAAAAAAGTATTTTATCATAGCATTGTAGTGAATTGTATTTTTGCAGAGATTTTTTTTTCAACTTCAATTTTGCTATATGACCTGGAAGCAAGTCTTTACCTCTTCGGTAGGAAAAAAATTAGTAATGGGTTTAACAGGGGTTTTCCTGATTTTGTTTTTAATAGTTCATGCCGGCTTAAATGCCTGTATTTGGGCAAACGATGGTGGCATTATGTTTAACAGAGCTGCTCACTTTATGGGTAGCAATTATGTGCCTCGTATTTTAGAAATTGGACTTTTTATTTTTATTTTCCTGCATATTATTCAGGGATATATTTTAGAAACGAGTAATCGCAGTAAACGCAAAGTAAAATATGCAGTTGCTTATGGAAATAGAGGCAGTAAATGGTACAGCCGCAGTATGGCAATTTTAGGGACCATATTATTACTGTTTTTTATTGTGCATTGGAAACAGTTTTGGATACCGTCTAGGTTTACCGGGTTGGAAGAAGTAACACTTCCTAATGGTTTACAAGTTCATAACCTATATGCATTGATGCGTGATACTTTTTCGCAATTATGGGTGGTTATATTTTACATTATTTGTTGCATTAGTTTAGGCTATCATTTGGCACATGGTTTTCAAAGTGCTTTCAAAACTTTGGGTGTACACAATAAAAGATACCAACAAATGCTTAGTTCTTTCGGATATGGATTTGCCATTGTTATTCCAACCATATTTGCTTTAATGCCAATCAGTTTTTATTTTCATCTAATTCAATAGTTGAAAAAACAAATAGGCAAAAAATAGCCGCTTTATTCAACAAAAGAAATTTTCTTGCGTAGAAAATACCATTTTTAATCTACAAAAAAGTAGTACCATGTTAGAATCAAAAATTCCTGCCGGCGCTTTAGAACATAAATGGACCGATTACAAAGGGCATTGCAAATTGGTGAATCCTGCAAACAAACGTAAATTAGAAGTGATAGTTGTAGGAACCGGTTTAGCCGGAGCTAGTGCTGCCGCAAGTTTGGGCGAATTAGGATATAAAGTAAAAGCATTTTGCTTTCAGGATAGTCCTCGTAGAGCGCATTCAATTGCTGCACAAGGTGGTATTAATGCAGCAAAAAATTATCAAAATGATGGAGATAGTACTTTTCGCTTATTTTATGATACTGTAAAAGGAGGCGATTATCGTAGCAGGGAAGCCAATGTATACCGCCTTGCTGAAGTAAGTGCAAACATTATTGATCAATGTGTGGCACAAGGTGTTCCTTTTGCAAGAGAATATGGTGGTGTATTAAGTAATCGATCTTTCGGTGGTGTACAAGTGCAAAGAACTTTTTATGCAGCGGGGCAAACAGGCCAGCAATTACTAATTGGTGCCTACCAAGCTTTAGAGCGACAAGTAGCTTTAGGAAATGTAAAAATGTATGCACGCCACGAAATGCAAGAAATTGTAGTGATTGATGGAAAAGCAAGAGGTATTATTGCCAGAGATTTAATTTCCGGAAAATTAGAAAGACATTTTGGTCACGCAGTTTTATTATGCAGTGGTGGTTATGGTAACGTATTTTACTTATCAACCAACGCAATGGGTAGCAATGTAACTGCAGCTTGGAAAGCACACAAAAACGGTGCATTATTTGCCAACCCTTGTTTTACACAAATACACCCAACTTGTATACCTGTAACCGGAGACCATCAAAGTAAATTAACTTTAATGAGTGAATCATTAAGAAATGATGGGCGCATTTGGGTTCC
>JAGWPI010000028.1 GCA_028877005.1 Bacteroidota bacterium
ATAACCGGTTGCGGCAATTTTTTGAGTCAATCGATCCATAATATTGGCCAACTTTATAGAAACGAAATTAGGCTTAAAGTTTAATAAAAAATTGTTTATAGTCAATGAATATTATTTGGATATATTAACTCACTGATTTTTATTACCATTTACTTTGCTATTTTCTGTACGAATATTGAAATTGGGGGCAGTATAATTTTTGGGAAGATAATCGGAAGGAATAGTGGTTTGATTCCCATCTCGCAAATTGGTATAATGTGCCGACATAATTTCTACCCCTGCTTCATTAAAAGTATCTTGTATATTGGCATGCAATAATGAGTATAATTCTGCTTGTTTATTGGGGTATTTTGTGTAAGCATTAATTTGATAGCTTACATAAAAATCATTCAATGAAGTTTGCAATACAAAGGGCTCAGGGTCTTTTTCAACATAAGTGGTAGCTAATGCAGCTTTAATTAACAATGCATGCACTTGCCGCCATGGGGCATCATATCCAATAGTAATGGTGGTATGAACAATTAAACCTCTTTCGGTGGCATCGCTGCTGTAATTAATAGTATGGCTATTTAAAATAGTAGCATTAGGAATTGAAATTATTTCATTTTTAATGGTTCGTATTCGTGTAACCAATAAATTTTTTTCAATTACATCGCCGGTAACATCAGCAATTTGAATTCGATCGCCCAATTTAAATGAGCGCATATAGGTTAATACCAATCCGGCAATAATGTTACTGAGTGAACCGGAGGAACCAAAAGTAAATAACACACCCAAAAAAACAGAAACCCCTCTAAATACAGGACTATTTGAACCCGGCAGATAGGGAAAAATAACAATAAGCAAAAAAGCAAACAAAAGTATTCGAACAATTTGAAAAGAAGGATTTGCCCAATCTGCATAAAAACCCGGAATTGACAAAGAACCTTTTTCAATTTCTTTTTTTAAATACAGTATTCCTTTTAACACCAATCTAAATACAAACAGTATAACCAAGATGGTAATTAAATTAGGCAAATAGTGCCAAATACCTAAGAAAATTTGTTTTAACGGATCAACAAAATAGGTTAATAAGGTAGTAGCTATTTTTTTTGTCCAAGGAAAAATTCCAAACACTAAAGGGAATGCAAGATAAATAGCAATGAAAATAAAAATCCATTTTAAAATTCGCAATACTGCTTTCATCAAATGAATTTCTTGCTCAACAGAGAGTAACTCATAATTTTTTATTTTAACACCTTGTATCCAAGTGTAATGTGTTATTGCAATATTAGATTCAATTTTTGCAGAAAATTTTATAACATAACGTATTATAAATATCAACACAATAATTACAAATAAAGCCAGAATAATTTGCTTAGTGATATTTTGCCAACTTGTTTCCTGACGATAATTCTGAATAGCAGATTTTATTTTTAATTGATAAGTTTTTGCTAATTGTTGTTGGGTAGTATTTTCCCACAATGCGTCATTTTCGGAAATGCTCATTACAACTAAATCATGAAAAACTATATCTACCGTATTTATATTATCTATAACACTAAGCGAATCAACAGAAAAATTATAATTGTTAGCTAATTCCTGAATTCGATGGTTAATGGCATGGGCCCTGTCGGCAGCAGAAAAGCTGCCCAACGAGGTATAAACAGTAAACAAAGTATCATTAAATGGGGCAACGGCATAACCATGCATTATCTTTTTTAAAGAATCTATTTTCTGTTTTTGTTCGGCTACGCGAAGACTGTCCTTTTGTCTTAATAAATCTAATTGTTGCTGTAGGTCTTGTCTTTGCTGTAGCTTAGTGGCAGAAAAATTTTGTAACTCGAGAAAGAGATTTATTTTTTTTAATGAGTCGGCCTGCCTTTCTAATTCAATTTGCTTTAACTGGTTAGCCTGTTGTTGAATATATATTTGCTTTGCTGAATCGGAGGATAAAGCATAGGGATTTGTTTGTGACTGCGCAAAAATTGACAATGGCAACAGTAACCAACAAAAAATTATTGTTACACATATCTTTTTCATCAGGTATAAAAGTAATTCATTTCACTCATTCGCATTTTTTTTTGACGGCAATTAGGCTGAGAAAGTATTTTTATTTTAAGTTAAGGAAGCATAAAACCCTAAATCTTTCTCTGTAATTTGCTTCGTTAACAATGCAATTTGACCTACATGGTATGAAAAATGTTCCGTTACATGTATCAAAATAGCTACCCCATTCATTTCATATATTTGAACTGAATAGTTTTTCAACAACTTGGTAGATGTACATTCACCGGCAATATTACGGGCCTCATCAACTATATTAGTTAATTGATTGAGTAAAACTGTTTTAGAAAACTGTACATTATTTGTAAATTCTGCATTACGGTTACGATGATAATTTTTAGCACCTAAAGTTCCTAATATATACTGACTAATATTTCCGCAAAGGTGTAAAATTAGGTTACCAATACTATTGGTAACGGAATTGGGCTGCTGCCAAATTTGTTCTTCAGACAAGAGAGATAAGCAATAGGTTATTTTGTTTAAATTTTGATCCCAGTATTGCAGACAACTCTTAATAAATTCGTCTTGAATATTCTGTTTCATTGATGTTTATTTTACCATCCATCACCATCTAACATATTACTTAAACCTCCTAAAACGCTGCCTTCTTCTTTCCTTTTAAATGTAGCATATTGTAAAATTCTACTTGCAAGGCGGCTAATAGGTAAAGTTTGAATCCAAACAATACCCGGCCCTCTTAATGTGGCAAAAAATACCCCTTCACCACCAAATAAAGTATTTTTTATACCCCCAACAAACTGAATATCATATTGTACGGTTGCTGTAAAACCAACAATGCAACCGGTATCTATTTTCAGTAATTCACCGAGTTCTAATTCTTTTTGTTCTACATGTCCGCAAGCATGCACAAATGCCATTCCATCACCTTCTAATTTTTCCATAATAAAACCTTCACCACCAAATAAACCGGTTCCTAATTTTCTTTGAAATTCAATGCCAATACTAACACCTTTAGCAGCACATAAGAAAGCATCTTTCTGACAAATTACTTTATTGCCCAATCTGTATAAATCAAGGGGAATAATTTTGCCGGGATAGGGTGCAGCAAAGCTAACATGCTTTTTTCCAACACTTACATTGGTATAAGCCGTCATAAATAAATTTTCTCCAACTAACATTCTTTTACCGGCAGAAAATAATTTCCCAAGTAATCCATTATTTTGATTACTGCCATCCCCAAAAATAGTTTGCATATTAATACCATCTTCCATCATCATAAAAGCTCCCGGTTCAGCTACAGCAGTTTCATTAGGATCTAATTCTACTTCTACATATTGCATTTCTTCGCCAATAATTCTATAATCAATTTCGTGGTTTTGTATCATACAATCATTTTATTGTGAAAATACAAAAGGTTTTGTTGTATTAATGCAAATATTAACCATAAAAAAACCGCTATCTTTTATAGCGGTTTTTAAAATAACAATTATACATTAGAACCAACTGCCAATAAAGGCTTCATTAACACCTTGGAGTTGTTTGAGTTTTCTTTTTTGCACATTTCGTCTATGAATAATCCATGTAACAATAATCAATAATAAAAAGATAATGGTAAAGGGAGGAATAGCTAAAAAGCTAATCCATTTTCCGCCAAACATTCTTCGCATTGGTTTACGTAAACGTTCTGCAATTAAATACATGGAGGGTACAATAACCAATGTCATAAAAAATGCAAAAGCTAAACCAAAAATAATAGTCCATGATAATGGTTTCCAGAAAACCACATTATCGCCGCCAAAGAATATGTGTGGGTTTAATTCGGAGAACAAGGTAATAAAATTAATATTAAACCCAACTGCAATAGGTATAAAGGCTAAAATAGCTGCTAGAGCTGTAAGCAACACGGGAATAATTCTTGTTTTACCGGCAGCAATAACCGCTTCACGGGTTTTCATTCCTCTACCACGCAGTTCATCGGCAAATTCAATAACCAATATTCCGTTTTTCACCACAATACCTGCAAGACCTACAATACCTAATCCCGTCATAACTACAGAAACTTGTAAACCGGAAATTGCAAAACCTAATAATACTCCTATAACACTAAATATAATTTCTGTTAATATAATAAT
>JAGWPI010000029.1 GCA_028877005.1 Bacteroidota bacterium
AGCACATCCCGCAGGTTTTTACCTCCTCGTTTGTATATTCTGGGTTTACCACCACCCACTATTAAACAGTAAACCAGTAGGATGAATAGCAAAAAACGTGAACTATGTGCAGGATGAGTAAGATTTAAGATATCCACTACATTTAACAAGGATAACCCTTTACTCGGTGGGCTTTGTGTAGGCAGTAATTGCTAATTGTTTTCAGCTACTAACTTACTCTGCTTCTTTTCAACACATCACAATATCAACAAAATAAAAAAAGTCTTTGCTGTAAGCCTTGATCTTTATCAAGTGCCTTTCTTAACCCATATCATGCTGCCATTTTGCTGAACAGTGTAGTTTTGTAATTAAATTTTTACTAATGGTGCTAACATCCATCCTTCAATCTATGTTGCATGACTTTCCGGAGCAGGAACTGCAGATGCCCATTCTGTTTATAGGGCATGGCTCACCTATAAATGGTATAGAAAACAATGTATTCAGTAAGCAATGGGCTGCTATGGCGCAAACCCTACCGGTACCTAAAGCCATTATAGTTATATCGGCACATTGGCAAACCAGAGGTACACAAATAACTGCTATGGACTTTCCGCCCACCATACACGATTTTGGGGGTTTTCCCGAAGCATTGTACGCAGTGCAATATCCTGCCCCCGGCCAGCCTAAGTTGGCTGCATTTACCAAAAATTTAATTACTGCTACTACCATTGGTTTAGACCATGAGTGGGGTTTAGATCATGGCACTTGGACAGTAGTGCGCCACATGTATCCACAGGCCAATATTCCCGTTTTGCAATTGAGTATAGATTATACCCAAAAAGCGGCTTATCATTTTGAACTGGGACAAGCATTGCAAAAGCTGCGTAAACATGGCGTTTTACTTATTGGCAGCGGTAATATGGTGCATAACCTACGTATGGTGAACTGGCAAAAATTACAAGAGCCGGGTTTTGCCTATGACTGGGCAATAGAAATGAATGAAACTTTTAAAAAGTTAATAATAGCCAATAATGTTCCTGCTTTAATTCATTATGAGCAATTAGGAAAAGCTGCACAATTAGCCATACCCACCCCCGAACATTATATACCCCTTTTGTATATATTGGGATTACGGCAACCCAATGAGCCGGCTTTCTTCTTCAATGACCAAGCTATTGGGGGTTCATTAACCATGACCTCTGTGCAATTTGGATAAAACTCTGTTTTTTGATAAAAAAAATTTGGAAACGCATGTAAAACGTTGTATATTTAATTTCAACGGGGTTTATCATTAAAAAGCATTCATTTTGAAGACTATTGCATGAAAACATCTATCCATGTCATCATTACGGGGGCAACAGGCATGGTAGGTGAAGGTGTTTTGCATATGTGTTTACTTGCACCGCAAGTGGCCAAAGTGCTAATCATAAATAGGCGCAGTACTGGTATTCACCATCCTAAGCTAACCGAAATATTACATGCCGACTTTATGAATGTGGAAGCACTAAGCGAAGTGGTAAGGGGTTATGATGCCTGTTTTTTTTGTTTGGGTGTTTCATCGGTGGGAATGAAAGAAGCTACCTATTACCAATTAACTTATGAATTAACCATAGGCTTTGCCCGTTTGCTGAGCAACCAAAATAGTAACATGACCTTTTGTTATGTTTCCGGTGCGGGTACCTATCATTCAGAAAATGGGCGTTTGATGTGGGCAAGGATAAAAGGTAAAACAGAACGTGCATTATTGCAATTGCCATTTAAATCGGTGTATTTATTTCGTCCGGCTATTATTATTCCCATACCGGGCTTACAAAATACATTAAAATTTTATAAATTTTTTGGATGGTTATTGCCCGTGCTAAAAGTGTTATGGCCTAATAGTATTTGCAGTTTACGAGCAGTTGGAAAGGCTATGATTGCAGCAGCTATCAACGGCTATAAAAGCAATATTTTGCAAGTAAATGATATTAAACTAATAGCCGCCACACTGTAGTGTACACTTATTTTATTAAATTATATGGCATACTGCGAAAGAATAAATAAATACCCCATCATTATAGGGTGGCTATTGGTTATTACCTTCAGCCAATGTACAGTAGCTAATCGGCAAGTTGTAGGAACATATATAGACAAAAAAGGTGTGGATACTTTGCAAATTAACAAAGATCACTCCTATATGTATTCGGAGAAGTTAGTGAAAGGAAATTTAGGGTATACAACCGGAACTTGGGCACAAAAAAACAAACAATTGCATTTTACTTGCAACCGACAAGTATTAGTAGGGTATCAACTCAGGTTACAATCTGATACATCTGTCAAACAATTTAAAATAAGATTATTATTGAATGATACAGATGAGCCTATAGATATTACATCGGTAAAGCTTATTCAAAATAACCTGCAATTAAGTGACAGTAATTTTATAACGAAAAAAAACATATTAACTTTGAACAATACCCATTTTGATTCAATGATTATACATACAGATAATTTTGTGCCACTGGTACTTCCGGGTAGTTTAAATAGTCAACATGGGTATATAGCACGCATTTTTCCTATTGAAATATTATATAAAATAGATAAAGTTCCTTTTTCTATTCGCAAAAGAGGTTTGTTTAGTAAAAAAACCAAAGAATTCCCTAGGCATGTATTAACTTTTAAAAGAATTGCAGACTTAGAAGCACAATAACACCAGATTACTGTATTGTAGTATTAGGCAAATGTTGATCATGCAGAAAGTGAAGAACAACAGTTTCTTCTATCACTTTGGGGAAATGGGCATATTCTAGCGCATGTACTTTTTGCGCAATTTGTTCGGGGGTGTCGGAAGGTGCAATGGCACAGGTAGCTTGAAAAATAGGAGGGCCATCATCGTAATGTTCATTTACGTAATGAATAGTAATACCTGTTTCAGATTCACCGGCTTCGGCAATGGCTTGGTGAACTTTAATGCCATACATGCCTTTGCCGCCATATTTTGGCAATAAGGCGGGATGAATATTAATGATACGATGGGGAAATACTTCAATAAGGGTAAGCGGTATTTTCCATAAAAAGCCGGCTAAAATAATCCAGTTAATGCCATAAGACAATAATTCAGGTACATAACCGTCAACTTGTTGAAATTTGTTTTTTTCAATGATTAATACAGGAATTAGGTGTTGCCGTGCAATTTGAATAACGCCTGCATGCGGGTTATTGGTTACAATTAACTGAATAGATATCATTGGGTGATGTTGAAAGTATTGAATTAAATTGGCGGTATTAGAGCCGGTACCTGAAGCAAAAATGGCAAGGCGTTGTGGATGAGACATGGTAAAATTTTTTGGGTGTGTCTATATATTATATAAGAAGGGATAGACTACTATTGAAATGTACGGCAAAAATCTGCTTAATTTTTCAAATAAAATAAAGCTTGTTAGATGCACAAATTTGTGTATTAAAGTGTGCATTAAAAAGAAATAAAAATGCAACAATTCTTTGAAACCCGCGTCATTACTAGCTAAAATTTTTTTTGCAACATTGAGTTTTTGTCAGCCGCGTGTCATATTTTTGCACTCGTTCAAGGATATTTTTCCACATTAGACCAACCAGATTGTGAATATGATACCTCATCGCATGATAATCCGAACTGTTGTTGCAGGAATTTTTGTTGTTTTTTCGTTTGCATTCGGCGGTAATTTAAAAGCCCAGGATGGCAAATCTTTATTCAGCCAAAATTGTGCTTCCTGCCACGCCATTGATAAAAAGTTAGTAGGTCCGGCCCTAATGGGTGTAGAAGACAGATGGCCCAATAAAAAACACTTGTATGAGTGGATACGCAACAATCAGGCATTCTTAAAAACGGGCGATCCGTATGCTAATAAGTTGTACAATGAGTACAATAAAACAGCTATGAACTTATTTCCACAATTAACTGATGCGGAAATAGGGGCTATTTTAAAATATATATCCGATTACAAACCCGCTACGCCGCAAGCGGCCGGCGGTACTGCAACACAACCGGCTGCAGACAGTGATAATACATTGTTATTTGGTATATTAACATTAATTCTAGCTGTAATTGCCTTTACCTTAATGCAGGTAAATAGCAATTTGAAAAAATTAACCGATGTAAAAGAGGGCATAGAAACACCTGAACCGGTTCCATTTTGGAAGAACAGAACTTATATAGCTTTTGTTACCATATTGCTGTTTTTGGTAGGTGGTTATTTAACCACAAAAGGTGCCATTGGATTAGGTCGTAATATTAACTATGAACCCAAACAACCCATATTTTATTCTCATAAAGTACATGCTGGCATTAACCAAATAAACTGTTTGTATTGCCATAGTGGTGCTTTAGATAGTAAATATTCCAATGTGCCTTCTGTAAATGTTTGTATGAATTGCCATATGGCGATTAATGAATATAAAGGCGAAAAATTATATACAGCAGACGGTGAGGAGGTAAATGGTACAGAAGAAATTAAAAAACTGTATGAGTATGCCAATTTTACACCCGGCCAACCATGGGATGCCAGCAAGGCAAAACCTATTGAGTGGACTAAAATACACATGCTGCCCGCTCACGTTTATTTTAACCACTCACAGCATACCCGTGTAGGTAAAGTGCAATGCCAAATTTGTCATGGTGAGATTAATAAAATGGACGAAGTAAAACAAGTATCTGAATTAAGTATGGGTTGGTGTATAAACTGTCACCGTTCTACTCAGGTACAGTTTAAAGACAATGGATTTTACAGTATTTACGAAAAATATCATCAAGATTTAAAAGATGGCAAATTAGACAGTACCAAAGGTGTTACTGTAGAAATGATTGGTGGTACCGAATGTCAAAAATGTCACTATTAAAATAAGTTTCGAAAAGAATTGTTGGCTGTATTTGTATTATACAAGTAGTAAAATATAGTTTAACCGCATCAACGAAAAAATGTAGAGTGCCTATTTTAGGCAATTTTACACCTAACAAAACAAATTATGGAGCAAAAAAAACACTGGCAAAGTTTTGGAGAGTTGAATAATTCTGAAGGTTATCAGCAATCAGCAAAAGATGAGTTTAAGCAAGATTTACCTGTATGGGAAGATGACAAAGGTTTGTTTGATGCTGCTACGCCACGTAGAGATTTTTTAAAATACCTGGGTTTTAGCACGGCCGCCGCTATGGTAGCAGCCAGTTGCGAAGTGCCTGTTAAAAAGATTATTCCCTTTGCCAATAAACCCGAAGATGTAATTCCGGGCGTTGCTAACTATTATGCAACTACCTATATACAAGATGGGGAAGCAGTGAGTGTATTAGCTAAAGTTAGAGATGGCCGCCCAATTAAATTAGAAGGGAATGAGTTAAGCCCTATTACCAAAGGCGGAACTTCTGCTAGGGTTCAATCGGCTGTATTAGATTTATATGATACTGCCCGTTTGCGTTTCCCAACTATTGATGGTAAAGAAACCACTTTTGAAAATATTGATGGTGCTATTGGCAGTGCTTTAAATGGATTGGGTAGTGCTCCGGTGGTAATCTTAACTACTTCAGTAGTATCACCCTCTTCCAAAGAAGTAATTAACCAGTTTATTGCCAAGCATCCGGGTTCACGCCAAGTAACTTATGATGCAATATCCTACAGTGGCATGTTATTGGCTAATGAAGCTACTTATGGTAAACGCACCATTCCTTCTTATCATTTTGATAATGCCAAAGTAATTGTGAGTTTGGGTGCCGACTTTTTAGGTACATGGTTAAGTCCTATTGAGTTTGCCAAGCAATATGCAAAAAATAAAAAAATTAATGAGAAGGCGCCGAGCATGAGCAAACATTTTCATTTTGAAAGTGTGGCTAGTTTAACAGGCTCTAATGCTGATGAACGTTATTTACACCGCCCTTCTGAAACCGGCGCTGTTGCGGTTGCATTATTAAATGCTATTAATGGGCAATCCATTAATTTAAGCGATGCTGCTTTAAAAGAAGGCATTCAAAAAGCAGCAGCAGCATTGGTAGCCAACAAGGGTAATGCCTTGGTAGTAAGTGGAAGTAATGATGTGAATGTTCAAATAGTAGTAAATGCCATTAATGAAGCTTTACAATCCGGCGGTAAAACCATCGATTGGTCTAGTACCTATAACACTTACCAAGGTATTGACACCGATTTTGCCCGTTTGGTAGAAGATATGAATGCAGGAAATGTAGGTGCTTTATTAATTATTGGTGCTAACCCTGCTTATACTTGGTTTGATAGTGCACGTTTTATTGCGGGCATGAAAAAAGTAAAATTTGCTGTTTCCTTCAGTCCTAAAAACGATGAAACCACACAATTGTGTAAATATGTTATTCCCAATCACCATTTCTTAGAAAGTTGGGGGGATGCAGAACCTAAAACCGGTTATTACTCTTTATTACAACCCACCATATATCCTTTATTTAAAACGCGCCAATGGCAAGATAGCTTGTTGAAGTGGAATGGTGCAACCACAGATTATTTAGGCTTTTTAAAAACATATTGGAGTACCAAAGCAGGCGGAGAAAATGGATGGGATAAGGCATTACAAGATGGCGTACTCAATCCACTTACCGAGCCAGCTATGCTAGGTGCTGCCTTTAATAGTGGTGCTGTTAGCGGTGCATTGGCCGCAATTGCTGCCAATAAAAAAGGCGGAAAAGTAGAAGTGGTTTTGTACCAAAAAGTAAGTATGGGTGCCGGACAAACTGCTTCTAATCCTTGGTTGCAAGAAATGCCCGACCCAATTACCCGTGCTACATGGGATAACTATGTAATGATGTCTCCGGCCATGGCCAGAACATTATTAGGGATTGATTTAAATATTGCACGTGAAGCAGATAATTATGAAGTAACACCGGAAAAACCGGTAGTAAAAGTTACCGCTAATGGCAAAACAGTTACACTACCTGTATTAATTATACCCGGTGTTCATCCCGATACCATTGGTATTGCAGTAGGTTATGGCCGTACCAAAGAAATTGGTAAAGCAGCAGATGGCATTGGACAAAACGTATTTCCATTTGCCAATATGAGCGGCGCTACTTTAAGTTTTGCAGTAATAGATGCAGCCGTTGAAAAAACCGGAAATACTTATCCTGTAGCATTAATGCAAACCCATAATGTGTACGATACACCGCAAGGTAATCGTACAGAGGTAATGAAAGAATTAACCTTAAGTGCCTTTAAAAAGGATCCGGAAGAAATTATTAATGACCGCGAAAAAGAATTAGCACCATTTGGTGGGTTAGCTAATTTTGAGAAAGAGGGTACTATTTATCCTTATTTTGACAAACCCGGTATTCACTGGGGAATGAGTGTAGATTTAAATTCTTGTACCGGTTGTGGTGCTTGTGTAATTGCCTGCCATGCAGAAAACAATGTACCTGTTGTAGGTAAACCTGAGGTATTGCGTTTTCATGACATGCATTGGTTAAGAATTGATCGCTATTACAGTGGTAATCCGGATAATCCTAAAGTGGTTTTCCAACCTTTAATGTGTCAGCAATGTGATAATGCACCTTGCGAGAATGTATGTCCGGTGGGCGCAACCAACCATAGCAGTGAAGGATTAAACCAAATGGCTTATAACAGATGTATTGGTACTCGTTATTGCGCCAATAACTGTCCGTATAAAGTACGTCGCTTTAACTGGGCAGATTATACTGGTTCTGATAGCTTCCCCGATAACCAAAAAGGTATTGTGAATGATGTGGTATTAATGATGAATGACGGCTTATCGAGAATGGTATTAAATCCGGATGTTACTGTACGGGCACGTGGTGTTATGGAAAAATGTACATTCTGCGTACAGCGTTTACAAGATGGAAAACTTAAAGCGAAAAAAGAAAGCAGGCCTTTAATTTCCGGCGAAAACAATAAATGGGATGTAAAAACAGCTTGCCAACAAGCTTGCCCAACAGATGCCATTGTATTTGGCAATGTTAATGACTCACATAGTGCCATTACCATTACCCGTCAGGAAAATAAATTAAGGCTCTTTAAATCATTAGAACAATTGCACGTATTGCCCAATGTAAATTATTTAGCAAAAGTGCGTAATGTAGAAGAAACTGCTGAACAAGCAGAAGGATAATATAAGTTGTTTCAGTAACATGAAATACAGTATACTTTGAAAATGTAAAACAGTTACTGCCCTTAATAAAGGCAGGAGCACAAAACAGTAAGAAGCAATGCATTTAAAGTACGAATCACAATTAAGAGAGCCGTTAGTATATGGCAAGAAAACTTACCATGATGTTACGGAAGAAATTATTCGCCCAATTGAAGCAAAGCCAGGCAAACTTTGGTATGTAGGTTTTTACATAGCAGTTGCTTTACTATTATTTGGGGTATACAGCGTTTATCGCGATGTTACGTATGGTATTGGCCAATGGAACCTTAATAAAACCGTAGGATGGGGTTGGGATATTACCAACTTTGTATGGTGGGTAGGTATTGGTCATGCCGGTACTTTAATTTCAGCTATCTTATTGTTGTTTCGCCAAGGTTGGCGTACCGGTGTAAACCGAGCAGCAGAAGCCATGACCATTTTTGCGGTAATGTGTGCCGGGCAGTTCCCTATTTTCCACATGGGTAGGGTTTGGTTGGCGTTCTTTATTATGCCTTACCCCAATACCAGAGGACCTGTATGGGTGAACTTTAACTCTCCATTATTATGGGATGTATTTGCCATCTCCACTTACTTTACCGTTTCTGTGTTATTCTGGTATAGTGGTTTAATACCCGATATGGCAACCGTGCGCGATAGAGCTAAAACCAAACTACGCAAATATTTATACGGAATTGCAGCCTTTGGATGGACCGGTTCTACCAAACACTGGCAAAGAATAGAATCTTTATCCCTGGTATTAGCAGGTTTAGCTACACCCTTGGTGCTTTCAGTACACACTATTGTATCAATGGACTTTGCTACTTCTGTTATTCCCGGATGGCATACCACCATATTCCCTCCATATTTTGTGGCCGGTGCGGTATTTTCGGGATTTGCCATGACACAATCACTCTTGCTGGTGGTTAGAAAAGTATATCATTTAGAAGATTATATTACCATGGGTCACATTGAGGCCATGAATAAAATTATTGTTTTAACCGGTTCTATTGTAGGGGTGGCTTATTTAACCGAATTGTTTATGGGTTGGTATAGCCAAAGCAAATATGAAGGTTACACTTTCTGGTATAGTAGAGCTAATTTGTTTAGTCCTTATGGATGGAGTTACTGGGGCATGATGACCTGTAATGTAATGGTACCGCAAATATTTTGGTTGCGCAAAGCAAGAAGAAATTTGTTCATTACCTTCTTTGTCTCTGTTTTAGTAAACATAGGTATGTGGTTTGAGCGGTTTGTAATTATTGTAACATCAATTTATAGAGACTATTTACCCTCTTCTTGGTCTGTTTATTACAGTCCTTCAATTTGGGAAATTGGTTTCTACTTAGGAACATTTGGCTTATTCTTCACTTGCTTCTTCTTATTTAGTAAATATGCGCCCGTTATTGCGGTACATGAAATTAAATATGTATTGAAAACCAGTGGAGAAAGCTATAAATCTAATATGGGTTCTATTGAAAAAGAACCCGTGGAAGAATTTGCACATGAATATGCACATTAACATATAAAGCTGAAAGGCCTTTATATGAAAGCATCAAATTATTGAAGACCTAAATTAAATATATGGCAAAAAAGAAATTTGTTGTAGGCTGTTTTGATAATGAGGAAATATTGTTTCCTGCCGTAAAAAAAGTGCGTACAGCCGGTTATAAAATTAGAGATGTGTATACGCCATTCCCTGTGCATGGATTAGACCATGCTTTGGGTTTAAGAGAAACCAGCTTACATACTGCAGGTTTTATTTATGGAATTACCGGAACGGCTACAGCTTTAGGAGGCATTAGTTGGATTTTAACTTATGACTGGCCTTTGAATATTGGTGGTAAACCCCATTTTGCCCTACCCGCTTGGATACCTATTACTTTTGAGTTAACGGTATTGTTTGCAGCGGTAGGTATGGTATATACTTTCTGTTATTTGTGCCAATTGGCCCCGTTTGTTAAAAAACACCATTTCCATCCAAGGGCCACAGATGATTTATTTGTGATGGTAATTGAATGTACCGATAAAACAAATGTAGATGATCTAAAAGGGTTTTTAACCAATAATGGCGCCATAGAAACAGATGTACAAGTGGCCGAAGAAGGCTGGTGGTGGGGTCGTTATGATAAAGACGACGAAAAAACTTTAGAAAAAGAAATAGTTGCTGCTTAATTAATTTGAACTGATTTACAATGAAAAAACTATCTATTTTACTCGTTTTAGTTTCTGCAACAGCGCTTTTATTTAGTTGTAGCGATATTAAGCGAAAACCCAACCGTATTTATATGCCCGATATGTTTTACAGTAGGGCATACCAAACGTATTCAGATCATAGTAATTTAACTAAAGAAGGTATCTTTTATAATGAAAAACCCGTAGTAGGTACAATAGCTCGTGGTGAAGATATGCCTTTTCCATTGGCAAAAGATGCACCTGGCGATACCACTAATTATGCCGCTTCTAAGTTGATAAAAAGTCCAATTGACTCTTTAACACCGGCTGAATATGTTGAAACAGAAAGACTGTTTTTGGTAAACTGTGCTATTTGCCACGGTCCTAAGTTAGATGGTAATGGCCCATTATATAAGGGTGGTGAAGGGCCTTATCCTGCAAAACCCGCCCAATTAGTAGGTGATGCAAAATATGAAGCGATGCCTGAAGGCCAAATGTTTTATTCGGTAGAATATGGCAAGAACTTAATGGGTAGCTATGCCTCACAATTAAGCAGGCAACAACGTTGGCAAATTATTCGTTATATTAAAATGAAACAAGCCGAAGGAAAAGCTACCAGCGCTACGGCAAGTAAATAAATAAAAGGATACTGCATCTATCAACACAATAAATGAGTTACAATGGCA
>JAGWPI010000030.1 GCA_028877005.1 Bacteroidota bacterium
AAAGCTACTTTACCTGAATTATTCACACAAGAAAAATTAACCACTTCTACCGTGTTAGAAGCCAATTATTTTTCTAATGCCATTTTATTGAATGATGGGCAGCAGCATTTTACAGTAAAAGCTTTACCCTGGCAAGCACAATTATCACCTTATAAAACAGGTGTTGTGTTAGATACGGGTATGAACGGATTACCCCATATTTTATTGGGAGGTAATTTTTATGATAATAATATTCAGATGGGTAGATATGATGCCGATTTTGGTACTATTTTATCGCTCAATGAACACCAACAACTTACAGCAAGCACTATAAATGGGCTCATTATTAAAGGCCAAATAAGACATATATTACCCATTACTATTAAAGGTAAATCTTGCTTTATTTTGGCACGCAATAATGATAGTACTATGGTAATTGGGTTTGGAAAATAAATGGTTATTATAATTTATGAGTAGCCACAAATTAAAGTGATGGCAATGAATGGCAGGAAAAAATATTTGTGCATTCATAATACTTATTTCAAAACATTTTTAAAACACCGGTTGATAAATTTGTGTTACCCATTGCGCAGTGTCTGATTTTGTAGGATTTTCATTCATTAAACGATAAAAGGGTATAGCCATTGCTGTTCTATGATAATCAGTAAAGTATTGCATGAGTTTTTGATAGGTATGTTGAATTTCCCAAGGGCCACCTTTTACTTCTGTAACTATGAAATTTCCTTTTACCATTTGTTTAAATTCAAATTTCCCTTCGGTATTTAATGGCTTTGTAATCGGTAAAGATACCATCAATTGTATACTGTCTTTTTTCCATTGTGTAATGTTGTAAATAGGATGTCCGTTAGGCAAAAAAACTTCTTTCTTTTTAGCATAATCTTCTAAACTGTTAATTAGCTTGTATATATCTTTCTCTGTAGGTTGTTTTTGAATAATTGTTTTAGTGGCTACCAAATAGGTATCGGCATAGCCCTGTTGATGTAGTTGTATACCATATACATTTTCAATATTTTGTACAAATTTGACAAACCTGGCAAGGAATATTTGTATTGCAGGTTTTAATTGTAAACCAGTTCTGTAACGTACTATTTTTAAAAAGGGGTTATTGCCGGTAGGTATTTTTAACTGCCAAAGTATATAACTAGAATCAATTCCTGCAGGTATAATACTGATTTGTGCATTATATACTTCATTACCCGAAGTTAATAATAGCTTTAAGCCTTTGTACAAAGGCTCTGTAACTGAGAAATGAATATCATCAATAACATATGCATTACCCGAACTGTCTGCTACTGCATCGTGGCTTAATGAATTTTTGTTCCACCACTTTTTCCAATTGCTGGTATCTTGCAATAACCTTGTTATTCCATTTTCATTGGCATTTACTTTTTCAATAATGCTAATAGTGGTTTCTTGAGGAATTAGTAAATAAACAACAACAGAAAATACTATGATAAGCGCAACAATAAACAATATCCATTTTTTCATCTAACGTCGGGTTTTTGAAGCATATATATTATTATGGGCAAAATAAGCTTAATCCTTTACATTAACATGGCATGTTGGGTTCAAAATGTTTAAAATAATCTTAACTTTTCTTTACATCCATTTCAAAATCCATGTTCAATTTGTACTACTGCATAAATTAAGTTAATTTCCGCCTTCGTTTTAATAATATATTATGTTGCCATTTCGTTTTATGTTGCGTTTTTGCTATTGTCTGTTGGTGTTTGCTTTAGCAGGTTGTAAGCAAAACTCTCAAACTAATCGGCAACCGCTATTTGTACAACTTCCTCCAACAACTACTGGTATTAATTTTACCAATCAGGTAAAAGACACCCGTGAAATGAATATTTTCAATTATCATAATTTTTATAACGGCGGTGGTGTTGCTATTGGTGATATTAATAATGATGGCAAGCCCGATATTTTTTTTACTGCTAATCAAGGTGAAAACAAATTATATTTAAATGAGGGTAATTTTCACTTTAAAGATATTACAATAGCAGCAGGAATTTCTAGTATACACAAATGGCATACCGGTGTTACAATGGTAGATATTAATGGTGATGGATGGTTAGATATTTATGTATGCAATGCAGGTATTATGCCCGGTGATGATAGAGCCAATGAATTATATATTAATCAAAAAGATGGCACCTTTAAGGAAGAGGCAGCTAAATACCATTTAAATGATACTGGGGCTTCTACACAAGCAATTTTTTTTGATTATGATCATGATGGAGATTTAGATTGTTTTGTACTCAACAACAATCCTAAATCAATCGAGAGTTTTGGATATAAAAAAGGTATACGAAATATACGTGATGTAACTGATGGTGACCGATTATACAGGAATGATAATGGCATTTTTACAGATGTAAGTGAACAAGCAGGTATTTATGGCAGTGCCATTGGTTACGGGTTAGGTATTGTGGTAGGCGATGTAAATAATGATGGATGGGAAGATATTTATGTATCGAATGATTTTTTTGAAAAAGATTATCTGTATATCAATCAAAAAAATGGCACCTTTAAAGAAGTTACCAACACAGCCTTAGGGCATATGAGTAATGGCTCAATGGGTTGCGATATGGCTGATATGAATAACGATGGTTGGTTAGATATTTTTACTGCCGAAATGTTGCCCGAATCTGATTATCGCTTAAAAACTACTGTTAAGTTTGATGACTATGATGTGCAAAACGCCAGAAATATTTTAGATTACCACCATCAATTTACCGGTAATTGTTTACAGTTGAATAATCAGGATGGCACTTTTAGTGAAATTGCACAGTTAGCCGGCGTTGATGCTACCGGATGGAGTTGGTGTCCTTTATTCTTTGATTTTAACAATGACGGAAAAAAAGATTTATTTGTTTCTAATGGTTTAAAACGCGATTTAACCGATCAGGATTTTCTGGCCTATTTCAACAATAATGAAACCATGCGCAAAGTGGCAGAAGGCGCTTTTGGTTTACAAGACATTTTAAATAAAATGCCTTCTGTTCCTATTCCCAATGATGGATTTATCAATAAAGGTGGATTACAATTCAATAATCAATCGCAATCTCTAGGACTGGCTATACCCTCTTTTAGTAGCGGTGCAGCTTATGCCGATTTAGATGGCGATGGTGATTTAGATTTAGTAGTGAATAATTTAGACCAACCTGCATTTGTGTTTAAAAACACCACATCTGAAACAACTAAAGCTAAATTTTTAAAAATTCAATGTAAAGGTCTTTCACCCAACACTTTTGGTATTGGCGCCAAAGTATCTGTTTATAGCAGAAATACTATACAAATGCAACAGCTAATGCCTACTCGTGGTTTTCAAAGTAGCGTAGAACCTATTTTATTATTTGGTTTAGATACATTACGGCAAGTAGATAGTGTTAATATTCAATGGCCAAATGGTAAACAAGAAACAAAATATCATGTTTCAACCAATCAAACACTTATAGCTAACGAAACAAACGCACATCAGCCAATTATTTATCCTAGTTTGCCCAAACCTTGGTACAATAATGTTGCATCCACCCACATTCAAGGGGCAATTATCCACCACGAAAATGAATTTGTTGATTTTGATGTTGAACGTCTAATTCCTAAAATGCTTTCAACAGAGGGGCCTAAATTAGCACTCGGCGATGTAAATGGTGATGGCCTCACCGATTTTTATATGGGTAGTGCCAGTGGCGATACTGCCAAAATTTTTGTACAACAACCCAATGGCCATTTTAAACAAATACCACAAACTGCTTTTATTGCAGATAAATATTTTGAAAATATTGGCGCTGCATTTTTAGATGCAGATGGGGATGGAGATGCAGATTTGGTGGTTGCATCCGGTGGTAATATGGCCCCCAATGGCTCTGTTTATTTAGCACCTCGTTTATATTTAAATGATGGGAAAGGACATTTTACCAAGGCTACAACCGGCTGGCCGGCCATTTCACTAAATGCATCCTGCGTAAGAGTAAATGATATAGATGGAGATGGCAAGCCCGATATCTTCATTGGTGGCCGAAATATACCGGGTAATTATGGCGCACCGGCTTCCAGTATTTTATTGTTGAATAAAGGAAATGGTATATTTGAAGATGTATCTGCAAGTATGGCTCCATCTTTTCGTCAATTGGGTATGGTTACAGATGCACAATGGGTTGATGTGGATGGTGACGGACAGAAAGAGTTGATAGTTGTAGGTGATTGGATGCCTATAACAATTTTTAAATATATAGACAGGCAATTAAAACAATGGAAACAAATTCCTCACTCATCAGGCTGGTGGAATTGTGTTACTGTTGCCGATATCAATCATGACGGACATCCGGATTTTATGGCCGGTAATTTTGGTTTAAACTCTAATATTAAAGCAGATGTTCAACATCCGGCACAATTGTTTGTAGCCGATTTTGATGGCAATGGTCAACAAGAATGTATTCCGGTATATTATAAATCAGACGGCAAGCCATATCCGTATTATTTAAAAGGCGAATTAGAAGCACAGATTCCTTCCATTAAAAAAAACTTTTTGGCTTATAATGCTTTTGCCGGTAAAAGTATACAAGATTTATTTCCTGCTTCCATTTTACAGAAAGCTTTAGTACTTACAGTTGAACAAACACAAACTTGTTTATTGATGAATGATGGGAAAGGCAATTTTACTATGCAGCCTTTGCCAATAAGGGCTCAATTTTCGCCTACTTATGCTATGGTTGCGCATGATTTTAATAATGATGGCATAACCGATATATATATAGCCGGCAATTTATTTGGCTTAAAACCACAAACCGGGCGCCTTGATGCCAATGAAGGTACGCTATTACTGGGATTGCCCAATGGTAAATATCAATTTGCGCCTCCCGCAACAACAGGTTTAACCTATAATGGCGAAGCCCGCGATGCCGCAATAATTCCTTTGGCACAGGGATTGCCTGCCATGTTGGTTACCCTGAATAATGCGCCCTTATTAATGTTTCAACGGAAATAGGTGTCTGAATCTTTTCACCGAATAAATTTTGGATAATTCATTTTTTATCCTTTCTTTGAATTTTTAATTTATTTAATGAATTTTTAACAATATACATTAAATAAGTTGCCTATTATCCAATTGTAAACCTTGCCATGAGAAAAAATATATTAAAATTTGTACCGGTTAGGTACTTATTGCTGGCTGCATTTGCAGTTTTGTTCATCGGGTTAATCTACACCCAAATTGCGCAATACCAACAATATCAACGGTTAACTAGTAGGTATAGTACCATTACAGGTAGCAGTGTAGAAAAACTTTCACTTCTTATTAATTTAAGAAAAGGCAGTGATTATGTACAAACCAATGTTCTACACCTGTTGCTAACCAGTGATCCGGCTGAATTGGCTGCTACTAGAAAAAAAATACAGCAAGAAGTAGAGCGGAATGATACCAATATGCGTGAGTTTCAGCAACTAATAATGGCTAATGGTAAAGAGGAGAAAGAATTATTTGATAGTTTGGTATTTTACCGTCAACAAAATAATGCTGTACGTAAGTTGCTATTGAATAAAGTTGCTGCGGGTCAAATAAACCAAGCTAGGCAATTTTATTTAGATAGCCAACACTATTCATATGAACATTTACAATATGCCAATACTTTATTGGCAGGGTTTGTGAAAGACTCAGCCAACCATCAAAAATTTTTATTGAATACCATTATTGCTGAGGATAGTAGACAAACTTTAACCATTAATGCCATTATTATATTTACATTAATTGTTATGGGTATTGCTGTTTTCCGTACCTTACAAAAATTGAGAGAGGACCATTTGCAAATAGCAGAAAGTGAAGCTAAATATCGTTTTTTAGCAGAGCATACCAATGAAATTATTAATCGTTGTGATGCCTCAGGCAAAATAACATTTGCAAATCAGGCGTTTAAAGATAAATTAGGCTATGATGATGCCGATATTGCCCGCTTAACCATTCCGGAAATTTTAGATGAAGATAGTATCCATACTTATTATCCCGATCCACGGCCCGAGGTGGAAGGTACTATTCTCAAAAACATTCAGAAAACTTATAAAACCAAGTTCGGTCAAAAATTATATGTAGAAGGCAGCATCATTATTGATTATAAAAATCGAAAATGTGTAAGTGCCGAAGCTTTTTTTAATGACATAACCGAAAAAAAATTGTTAGAACAAAAACTGATTGCTTCTGAAGCCAAATACCGCAGCCTTTTTGAATTAAGCCCAATACCCATGCTGGTTTATGATGCAAATTCTCTACAAATTTTACAAGTAAATCCTTTAGCTATACAACATTATGGATATAGTGAAAAAGAATGGCAAGCAAAAAAAATTATTGATATTATTCACGAAGAATATTTGCCGGATGCATTACAGGTAATAGAGCAGGTACAATACCATCCATTGCCCTATGAGGGGTATATGCAACACATTACCCAAAATGGAACCATCATTGATGTAGAAATGCGGGGTGTACCTTTTGAATATGAAGGCAAGCCGGCCCGTTTAGTAACGGTATTAGATGTTACCGAACGAAAACAAATGGAAAATCGTTTATCAAAAGCGATATTAGATACACAAGAACAGGAACGATTTCAGATTAGTGCAGAGTTGCACGATAATGTAAACCAAATACTAACCGGGGCTGTGTTTACATTAGGGATATTAAAAAAATCTGAAATGGATAGTAGCCGGAAGGAAGCTGTTGAAACAACGAATAAATACATTAGTATGGCAATAGAGGCCATTCGTAAAATATCACATCGGTTGGCACCCCCTTCATTTAATTTGGTTGATTTTAGTGACAGTATCAGAATGTTGCTGAACAGTATGAATATAGATAAGCAATACCGGATAGAATTTGCCTGCAATATTTCTCCGGAAACAAAAATGAAAGAAGATATGATGTTAAATATTTACCGCATTTTACAAGAGCAACTAAGCAACATTCATAAATATGCAGCTGCCACACTTATTGAAGTAAGTTTAAATGTAGCAGATGGCCGAGCAAAATTGTATATTGCTGATAATGGAAAGGGTTTTGATATGCATACCCCCCGAACCGGTATTGGTTTAAGGAATATAGAACGTCGTGCGGCCTTATTTTCCGGCTACTGCCATATAGATTCTTCCCCCGGAAACGGTTGCTGTGTAAAAGTTTTACTGCCTGTTTAAATTTCAGTTGTCTTTACTTTTCAATTAATGAATAACTTGCGGTTAGATGGTGTAATACTGCATTAATAATAAACATGCAGTAAAGCACCCAAAATTTTAAAACTGATTGTTACAATTGGCAATCATCCTTTGCATTAATGCATTTAAAAAGAAATGTTTGCTGTAGTACAACCATTAAATGTAAGCCATGAAAAAAATACTTGCTTTGCTGCCATTGTATCTGTTAAGTATAACCTTAACGGCACAAACCACAGTTGATCCTTGGAAAATTTCAGCCGACTCTATTAATCCATCTGATTATTACGGGGTTACCGTTGCCAATGGAATGATTGGAATTGTTTCAGCCCCTGAACCCTTTAAGGTAAAAGATGTGGTATTAGCCGGCGCATATGATACATATGGCCGTGGTATGGTGAGTAATTTTTTGCGCAGTTTTAATTTGTTGAATATGCAAATGAGCATTGACGGACAACAAATTGATAAAAACAATATTAGTGCCATGCACCAAATATTGGATATGCAACATGCAAATTTTACCACCAACTTTCAATACGGGTCCAAAGCAAACATTAGTTATACCTATTATTCATTAAGACAATTGCCTTTTACCGTTTTAATGACTGTTACCATTACGGCTAAACAACCTATAACCATGAGTGCCGCCAGTGTAATGGAGGCACCTGACGCACTAAAAGATGTGGAAAATTATTACAATCAAATCGACCGGCCACATACACTCATTAGTTTATTAACCTCTTCGGCTAAAAGTCCTACCGGAAAATTATTGTTGTGTGCATCTAATAGCTTTATGTTCGATGAGCCGCATGGCCAAGAGCCATCAATCATTCATGAAATGTGGGATAATAATATGCACTTAATGAAATTCACTAAGTTGCTGAAAGCAGGCCAAACCTATACCTTTAGTATTGTGGGTTCATCCATTACTTCTGCACATGATGCCGACCCTCTTAACGAGGCACAACGGCTTACCATTTTTGCTAAGTTGCAGGGCCGTGAAAGATTAATTGCATTTCATAATAAAGCTTGGGATGATTTGTGGAAGAGTGATATTACCATTACCGGTAATCCTCAAGATCAGCAAGATGTACATAGCATGTTGTATCATCTCTATTCTTTTGTTCGCGAGGGTACCGATTTAAGTCCATCGCCTATGGGCTTATCGGGTTTGGGTTATAATGGTCATGTATTTTGGGATGCAGATTTATGGATGTTTCCGGCTATCTTAGTTTTGCACCCCGAAATGGCTAAAAGCATAATTGAATATCGGTTTCAACGGTTAGCTGCTGCCAAACAAAATGCATTTGAACATGGTTATAAAGGGGCTATGTTTCCTTGGGAAAGCGCGGCTACAGGGGTAGAAGAAACACCGGTATGGGCTTTGAGTGGACCATTTGAACACCATATTACCGCATGTGTGGGTATTGCTGTTTGGCAATATTATGAAGTAACGCAAGATAAAATTTGGCTAAAAGAAAAGGGGTGGCCGTTATTGAAAGCGGTAGCTGATTTTTGGAGTAGTAGGGTAGAGCGCAACAGCCCCGGTCATTATGATATTAAAGATGTAGTTGCAGCAGATGAGTGGGCAGAAAATGTAGACAATGATGCTTTTACCAATGCTGCCGCCAAAGCGGTATTACAATATGCAAGCATAGCAGCAGGTATTGTTGGCGAGAAAGCTGATGGTGATTGGGCCTTGGTGGCCAAAAATATTCCCATACTACATTTTAACGATGGCGTTACCAAAGAACATGCTTCTTATCATGGCGAGGGTATTAAACAAGCCGATGTAAATTTATTGGCTTATCCTTTAAAAGAAATTACAGAACCTGCACAAATAAAGAAAGATTTGGAATACTATTCGGCACGTGTGCCCGATGCAGGTACCCCGGCAATGACACAAGCTATTTTTGCTTTGTTGTATGCCCGTTTGGGCGATAGTGCTAAAGCTTATCACTGGTTTAAAGACGCTTATATCCCAAATCTTAATCCCCCATTTCGGGTAATTGCGGAAACCAAAGGTGGTACTAATCCTTATTTTGCCACCGGAGCAGGTGGCATTATACAAAGCGTGCTAATGGGCTTTGGCGGATTGAATATTACAGAAAAGGGGATTACTCAAATTCCCTCAGTATTGCCTAAATCATGGAGAAAATTAACGATTACCGGAGTAGGGCCTGAGAAAAAAACTTTTAGTGTTCAATAAAATATTCCTATTTTCATGCTTCATTTTTGAATTGAAACAAATTGCTTCCATAGTATTATTGGGCATGTTGCTGTTTAACTGGGTGGGTTACCGCTTTGTGATGGATTATTTGGAAAACCGTGCCGACATTGCGTTTCAATCACAATTGGATGATAATCAATACAATGAAACTGACCTTATTAGTATTAAAGTTCCGGCAGCCTTACCTTATGGTGCCAGTTCCAAAAAATTTGATCGGGTAAATGGAGAAATTACCGTAAATGGTATTACTTATGCATATGTTAAGCGCCGTTTTTATCAGGACAGTTTAGAGGTATTGTGTATTCCTAATTTTGCTAAAACGGGTATAAAAAATGCTAGAGACGCTTTTGCAAAATTGGCCAATGATTTTGTAAACAGCAGTTCTTCTAAAAAAGATGCCGGACATCAATCGCATACAGTTAAACCTGTTGTACAAGATTATACCCGCCCTAGCTGTTATACCTGTCAACAACCTGCCTCATACGCACTATCTGTTTTTTCTGCCTATCGGCATAAACTTTATCAGTTTATTTTGATTAAACAATTAGATAAACCTCCAGAATCATCTTCTGCTACACTTGCATAGTGTGCACTATTTCTTCTTTTCTATTTTTTTAAAATTGTTTACAAGCCTATTGCTTTCTATTGCAACAAAAATGCACTGATTGGAATTTATGTTTCCTTGATTGCAGTATTGTTTACAAAAGAAAACAGTTGGTACTGTAAGCAGTAACAACCTCCACACATTGTTTATAGAAATAACAGGGTGTGTGAAAAAACTACTTTCAACAAATTATTGAATGAAAAATTGTTGGTTTTAGGCAATTTAATGCCATCCCAACCTACAATACTGTAAAATAAAGAATGTATGTCTGTAAGATTATTTGCTTTGGCCTTCATATTACTATCATTAGTGGCTTGCTCTAATAATAATGCCTATAAAAAAATTACACAAAATCCGGCATTATTTACCCATACTGTTCATGAATTAAATACGGTGGTAATGGGTAATAATTTTGGTCCTGTAGTAGCTTCTAGAAATTATGCTTACGCTGCAATTGCAGCTTATGAAGTAATTGCAGCTGGATATCCCAATCAATATCAATCGCTTAAAGGGCAGTTGAATGGATTGAATGAAGTAGCACAACCCGATACCACAAAGCCTATTGATTATGATTTTGCAGCCATATTAGCCTATTGTAAAGTAGGTGAAGCGGTAACATTTCCGGAAGGCAGTTTAAAAAGCTATGTGGATAGTTTGGTGCAGTTGGTAAAAAAGGATGGTATGCCAAATACCGTATTTATCGCTTCAAAAAATTATGCAGATGCAGTGGCACAATCTATTATAACATGGAGTAAAAAAGACAATTACGCTGAAACCCGAAGCATGCCAAAGTTTGCAGTAATAGATAGCCCCGGAAGATGGGTACCCACACCACCGGCTTATGCCCAAGCTATGGAGCCGCACTGGAATTTAATAAGACCTATGGTAATGGACAGTGCCGGACAGTTTAGAGCAGAAAAACCTTTACCATTTAATGTTACAGACAAAAAAAGCCCTTATTACTTGCAGGTTAAAATGATGTTGGATAGTTGTACTTCACTTACACCAGAACAGAAACATATTGCTAATTTCTGGGATGATAATCCGGGTAAGTTGAATGTGAATGGGCATGCCATGTTTGTATTTAAAAAGTTTTCACCTCCGGGTCATTGGATGAGTATAGCAGGTATTGCCGCTAAAAAAGCAGGTGCAAATTTTCCTGAAACAGTGTATGCAACAGCCAAAACAGCCATTGCTTTATTTGATGCTTTTATTCAATGCTGGAATGAAAAATATACTTATAATACAGTAAGACCTGAAACAGTAATTAATAAATATTTTGATGCAAATTGGCGCCCGGAATTACAAACTCCTCCTTTCCCGGAATATACTTGTGGGCATTGCACTATTTCTGCATCAGCAGCCGAAGCTTTAACCAGTGTGTTTGGTGATAACTTTCCTTACACAGATTCTACTGAATTAGAATTTGGTATTCCCAGTAGAAGTTTTACTTCATTCCGCCAGGCAGCACAAGAAAATGAAAAAGCCCGTTTTTATGGTGGCTTGCATTATTGGTACTCCTGTGGGCAAGGGCATAACAGCGGTATTAAAGTGGGCAATTTGGTGGTAGAAAAATTGAAGATGAAAAAATAGAAAAGCATCCTTTATAAAGGTCATCTATTCCTACAAATGAATAGAAAAATTTATAGGTTAGTTGCAACAAGTTGCAGACTGCCAATCAATTTAATAACCAAACTCTAACTGTACAAATATGACCATAACATATAAAAAATTAATTTTTTTCTCGTTCGTCATGATGGTATTACAAAACATACATGCGCAAACAGAACAAGATGGCATTATGATGGCCAAACAAAACTGGTGTACCGGTTTTGTATATAATTACAATAGCTGGAGCAATTATTGGGAGGGAACATTTAAACGCAATAATGACAATTTAGGAACGGTGTCTACGCAATCAGTTGCTTTTATGGGTGCTTATGGAATTACCGGTAAGTTGAATGTGTTATATAGCTTGCCTTATGTGCATACACATGCCTCTTCCGGTACCTTACATGATATGCAGGGTTTGCAAGATGCCGGTATTTGGATAAAGTGGCAGGCATGGCAAAAAAAAGTAGCACAACAAAAATATACGGTTTTTTTAACCGGTGGTTATTCATTCCCAACTACCAACTACCAAGCAGATTTTTTACCCCTCGCTATTGGGTTAAGAAGTAAAACAGCATCCGTGCGTTTAATTCTTGATTATCAAAAAAAGAACTTCTTTATTACTGCTACAGCTGCATATGCCTATAGAGATAATATTTATATTGACAGATTTGCTTATTATACTACTGAAATGCATTACACCAATGAAGTAGCTATGCCCGATGTGATGTATGCAGGCCTTCATTTTGGATACAGAAAAAAAGAGGATTATGCAGAAGCATTTATCGTCAATACAACAACGTTGAGTGGATTTGATATTCGTAAAAACGATATGCCTTTTCCAAGTAACAAAATGAATAGTACCATAGTCGGTCTCAATGGAAAATATGCCATTCCTCATTTCCATCGTATTTCATTAACAGGAAACATAGGCTATACAATATTTGGTCGAAATGTGGGACAAGCCACCAACTTATCTATTGGTGTTTTTAAGGTATTTGATTTTGCTTCAGCTAAACAAAAAAAAATTAATCACCATTTAACAACCAACTAATTGTATGAAAAAAATTATATTTATATTCATCGCTGGAATTATTGCCATTGTATTTGCCTGCAATAAGAATGCACCGGATATTACGGCTAATCTGGCTCCGCTTCATCCGCAAAATATAGACCTGAATGCCGGAAGCTGGAAAACTATTTTATTATCCAGGCCAGATACTTTTGCAGTTACTGCCCCCAATGCCGCAAGTTCTGCTGATTATAAAGCTGAATTGAATGAAATTAAGGGATATCAAAAAAATCTCACCTCATCGCAAATGGCCACCATTCAATATTGGGCTGCCGGCGGTGTATTAAGGTGGAATGAAATTATGCGGGGCCTGGTAACCAAATATAATTTGCCAGCCTATCAAAACCCTGATGGTAGTTATCCTATTCCCAATGCCAACAATCCATTTGCCTATCCGCTGTTTCCATTTGCCAATCCCCCTTACGCTGCACGTGCTTATGCATATATTAGCGCTGCACAATACGATGCATTGGTAGCATGCTGGTATTATAAAAAATTATACAATCGCGCAGCACCTTATATCAATGATAGTACTATACAGGCAAAAATAGCTACTTCAACTTTGCCATCTTATCCATCTGAAGCTGCAGTAATGGCCGGGGTAACTGCAGAAATGATGAAGTTGTTATTCCCCACAGAAATTGCCAATATTGAACAAAAAGCAAAGGAACAAGAATTGGCCATGATGATGGCCGGTGCAGCAACACGCAGTGATATTGCTGCCGGAGAAGCATTGGGAAGACAGGTGGCAGAGGTTTTTATTACTCGGGCTAAAGCCGATAATGCAGGAAAAGCCGTAGGTACCCCTACCGACTGGAAAAATTTTGAAACCGTTGCATTATCTAAAGGACAGATACCTTGGTATAGCTTAGAATCTCCCAAACGTCCACCTATGTTGCCATTGTTTGGAAATGTAATACCATTTTTATTTCCTGCTGCAACGGTACCCTCTTTCCGCCCCAGTCCTCCTCCTGATACATATAGTCAAACTGTACAACAAGCTGCTGCAGAAGTGTATGAAAAAATAAAATCGCCCACACGTGAAAATATACAGCATGTTCAATTTTGGGCTGACGGTGTGGGTACATTTACACCTCCGGGCCACTGGGATGCAATTGCTGCACAAGATTTTATTACAAAAAACTATAGTGAAGTACGTTGGGCCAGAAATTATGCTTTATTAAATATGGCATTAATGGATGCCGCCATTGTATGTTGGGATGTAAAATATTATTATTTTAATCCAAGGCCCACACAAATGAATCCTGCCATTAAAACATTAACAGGCATACCTAATTTCCCATCTTATATCTCCGGCCATTCTACATTTAGTGGAGCAGCTGCAACCATATTAGCACATATTGTACCTGAACAGGCAAATAAGTATTGGGCTATGGCCAATCAGGCTTCTATGTCGAGATTAGAAGGCGGCATTCATTATAAAGTGGATTGTGATACCGGATTAGTTGTGGGAAGTAAAGTAGGCAATTATGCTGTATTGCGTGCAAAACAGGATGGTGCCGAATAAAAAATATGTAATGATTTCGATTAAGTTCATCTAGCGTACCCCTATGTTTCTACATGGGGGGATTTTTAAAATCTTTATCAAGATAAAGCATTTTTGGATAAAAATAAATAGTATAAGTAATTGGTTATGAAATTTTTGAATTTTTTTATTCTTTGTTTATTGCTTACATCTATGCATGTATCACTTTTTGCACAAGCCGATTTACAAAATATTCCTGATGACTCCATTCCGGTGAATAACTTAAAAGAGGTAGTTGTTAGTACAACACTTCGTGATTCTGTTCAATATTTACCCGAAGTAAAAGGGGTATATATTTTTGCCGGTAAAAAAACAAATCTTATTGTTCCTACTAACATCAATGCCAATCTTGCTCAGAATAATATACGACAGGTTTTTGCTAAAGTACCCGGTGTAACTACTTGGGACATGGATGGCGCGGGAACACAATTAAATATTGGATCAAGAGGAACCGATTCGCATCGAAGTATTGAAATGAATATGCGTCAAAACGGATACGTTACTAATAGTGATATTTTTGGTTATCCTGAAAATCATTACACTTTACCATTAGAAGCAGTGCAGGAAATTCAATATGTTCGAGGATCAGCTGCATTGCAATATGGTAGCCAATATGGTGGAATGATGAATTTTATTATAAAACAAGGCGATAGCACCCAGCCTATATCTGTAGAAAGTAACCAAACAACCGGCAGTAATGGATTCTATAATTCTTATAATGCAGTAGGTGGTACAATAGGTAAAATAAACTATTACGCTTATTATGATAACCGTCATGGAAATGGCTGGCGCCCTTCTCAAGCATTTGATTATCACGCTTATTACGCCAATATGGAATATCGGTTCAGTAACAAAGGAAGTATTGCATTCCAATTCTCTAGAATGCGCTATGTACAACAAATTGCAGGTGGCTTAACTGATGCTCAATTTGCGCAAAATCCTAAACAATCATTACGTAATCGCAATTTTTTTAATCCGGAAATTAATATTCCCGCCATCATTTTTAAATATGCTTTTTCTACAAATACAAAATTGCAAATAACTACAAATGCGCTATTTGGGCAACGCAATAGTGTGCAATTTATTAATACCCCTAATATTGCCGATACCATCAATAAACAGTTGGGTACATATAATCCTCGACAGGTAGATAGAGATTATTATAGCAGCTTTGCTACAGAAGCCAGATTAATGCATGTATATTTTTTGGGTAAAGTAAAAAGTACACTGGCAGCAGGTTTTCGCTTATCTTCTGAAGTAACAAAACGCGACCAATTAGGTGTTGGTACCACAGGCAGTAATTTCGATTTGTCGTTAATAGCACCTTAT
>JAGWPI010000031.1 GCA_028877005.1 Bacteroidota bacterium
AACACCCCCATTTTTCATAACAGTACAAACATCAGCAAAATCAACAATAATATGCCCACGACTATTAATAATATCGGTAATACATTTTGCAGCAGTAGCCAATACATTATCAGCCTTGCTAAATGCTTCCTTCATTTTTAAGTTACCATACTGCATACGTAGTTTGTCATTGCTTATTACCAGCAATGTATCTACGTAAGGTTTTAATTGCATAATGCCTTCTTCAGCCTGAGCCATGCGGCGAGGGCCTTCAAAACCAAAAGGAGTAGTTACAATACCTACTGTTAAAATACCTAATTCTTTACATATTTGTGCAACAATAGGTCCACCTCCGGTTCCCGTTCCTCCTCCCATTCCTGCAGTAATAAAAGCCATTTTTGTATTTACTTCTAATATACTTTTTATTTCCTGTAAAGATTCTTCAGTAGCTTTTTTACCAACTTCGGGATTAGCTCCTGCGCCAAGGCCCTGTGTTAGGTGAGGGCCGAGTTGTATTTTATTAGGTACATTGCTTTGTTCTAATGCTTTTGCATCGGTATTGCATATAATAAAATCAACACCTTCAATGTTTTGTTCATGCATGAAATTTACAGCATTGCTGCCACCACCACCTACACCAAGCACTTTGATGATGGAGGATTTTTGTTTAGGTAAATCGAAATGAATCATAACGTACGGTTTAATAGTTAGTAAGTAGAATAAACAATTTTATAGGTACATAGTAAATTTTATCTTATAATTTGATCATCTTCTTCTTTAAATAACTCTATAATCCCATTTTTAAATTTATCCCAAAAACGTGCATTTAATTTTGGTGCATGCTCATTTTTAGGAGTTACAGGAGCTATAACAGATTCCTCCAATTTCTTTTCATCTTTTAGTTGATGAGGTACTTGAATGTGTTTGAATTGTTTAGAAAAATCTTTGGATTTAGACTCATAATCATTATAGCCTTTTAAGATTAAACCTAAACAAGTAGCATACATAGGTTGCTTTAGTTCGGCAATATGGTTTGGGGCCAAATGTTCGTTGGGTAACCCTATTCTGGCACTTAATCCGGTAACATATTCCGTTAGTTGAATTAAATGTTTTAATTGAGAACCACCTCCGGTAAGAATGATGCCGCCGTTTAAAGCATTTGCATCTAAACCAATTTGTTTAATGTGATAACTAATAAATTCTAAAATTTCACTCATTCTTGCCTGAATAATTTGAGCAAGATTTCGCATACTAATTTCTTTTGCTGGCAAGCCTTTTAAACCTGGTATAGTAATAAATGTATTGGCTTTAGCTTCGTCAGCAATGGCGCAACCAAATTGTACTTTTAATGCTTCTGCTTGTTGCTTTAATACACCAAGGCCCATACGTATATCATGTGTTATATTTTCGCCACCAAAAGGAATAACAGCTGTGTGTTTCAAAATTCCTTCATAAAAAATGGCTAAATCGCTGGTACCGCCACCAATATCTAAAATTACAACGCCTGCCTCTAAGTCAATATCACTCATTACAGCGCTTGCACTTGCTAAAGGCTGAAGAACTAAATCTTTTGTATGCAAACCACTTCTTAAAACAGCTCTGTTAATATTCCTAATGGCATTTTTATCGCCGGTAATTAAATGAAAGTTGGCACCAACTTTAACTCCGTTGTAACCAACAGGATCTTTAATATTCTGAATATTATCTACTTTAAAATCTTGTGGAATAACATCAATAATTTCGTCGCTTGCAGGAATGAAAGTTCGTCGTTGATCAGCAATAAGTTGGTCAATTTCTTTTTGCTGAATTTCAATTTCAGCATCTTGGCGAACAATATCGCCACGTGTTTGTAAACTTTTAATGTGTTTTCCTGCTATACCAACATACACTTCTTCTATCAATAATTCAGGATTGCTCCTTAAACAATTATCTAAGGCCTGCTGAATAGATTTAATGGTATGATCGATATTTAAAACATCACCGTGTTGTACACCACTGCTACTAGCTTTACCAAAACCTAATATTTCTAGTTTACCCTGTTCATTTTTCCTACCGGCTATTACTGCAATTTTGGTGGTGCCAATATCTAAGCCAACGATAATTGGCGATTCATTTGTTCCACCCACTGCATCCTTAGTGGTTGTTGATTCATGGTTATTTGGCTGAACTTGTTGCATCATACTAATTTTATTTTGACTAGGGTACTTTAAAGACGGAATAATTATTTTTGTTTTTTCATCACTGCTTTGGGGGCTTTCATTTGCTTTTTTGAATTTGCTTTTTTGCCCAACATATAATTATCTGATAACGTGTGTTTGTTTATTTTATTTTGTTGCTGATTGATTTGTTTTGCATCAATATAATTTGTTTGTTTGGTTTTAGCAATAGATGTTTGATTCATTGCATTAGGCATATCTACATTGTGCTGATTACTTGCAGTATCGCCCATCCATGATATACCGGTATTTAGATTATTTTTTGCAGTATCAATTGAGTAGATTTTATAGTCATTTTTTATAGCTACTACCTGATTATTAAACCGCAAATCAATACTCTTGTAAGTATTCAATCCTACATGTGCAAATATTTGCTCATAAAATACAGTTAGTTTTTTAAACTTATTTTCTAAACTATCTACAGTACCAAAATTTATTAACTGGTTACCCACTGTAGGCACTAACAAAAACTCGGCATTTGGTTGAATATTGATTTGTGCAATTTGAGCAAACCAAAATGGATTCGCATTTATAAATTCAGCCATAGTAATTATTTGACGTAATAGTATACTATCAGGCTTAGCTATTTTATTACCAAAACTACCAGGATAACCGGTAAATACAGGTACACGAACTGCAAATTTATCGCTAATTGGCAACTGTACACTTGCACTATCTATATAAAAAGCATCGTCATTTTTTGTCATTACCAAAGCTATTGGTTCACGTTCTTTTATTTTAACATGTAATACATTCTTATTATCAAAATATAAAGCTGCTTCTTTAACCCACGGATTTTTTTTAACCAATATTTCAAAACCTTTTAAGCGAATATATTGAAGTGGTTGGTTTGTAATTTTTCCATTTGAATTAAGTAAACTAATTATATCGTTCTCATCTATAAATCCCTCTTGAAAGTCTTTATTTAGTTCCACATTTATTCCATTGCATGTTTGATGGTTTTGCCGTTGAACGGCTGCAGAAAACAAAACAACAATACCCATAGCAATCATTAGCCAAAACAAGTTATTTAGGCTAGCCTTGCTGAAAATTTTTTTGAATTGGGTATTTACAAATAGCGCCATTACTATTGAAGAAGTTGTTTTAATGGTTGAATTAATTGATCAATATCTCCAGCACCAGCTGTTATCATTAGTTCAGGTTGTTCTATCTGAACCCATTGCAATAATGCTTCTTTAGATATTACTAATACTTTTTTATCTTTCATCTTTGCAGCCAACCACTCTGAATCAATACCAGGGATAGGTAATTCACGTGCCGGATAAATAGGTAACAATATTATCTGATCGGCATTTTGCAAACTTTGTGCAAAAGCATCAGCAAAGTCTTTCGTTCTACTATATAAGTGTGGCTGAAAAATTAAAGTTATTTTTTTATTGGGATATAAGCCACGGACACCCTGAATGAGTGCATCTAGCTCAGCCGGATGATGCGCATAATCGTCAATAAAAATGTGCTTTTCAGATTTTATGATAAATTCAAATCGTCTTTTTACTCCTTTAAAAGTTTTAATACTTTCTTGAATAAGCTCATCTGAAATACCAAGCTGTTTGGCTACAAGAATAGCAGCTAAGGCATTTTCAATGTTATGCATACCACCCATATTTAAATGAATAGAAGATAATTGCCACTCATTTGATTGCACCGTAAAAATATAACCACCGTTTTTTATTTTAATTTCAGTAGCATAAATAGATGCATTACCGTTGGATAAGTTATAAGTAAATCTGTTTATATTTTTATTTAACTTATCGGCATTCCTAATACCATAATGATAAATTAAAGATCCATCTAATTTTATTTTATGAGAAAAAGCAACAAAAGCATCTTCTACTGCTTGAGATGTTCCGTAAATATCTAAATGATCCGGATCGATGGCAGTTATAATAGCTATGTTAGGTGCTAGTTTTAAAAAACTTCTATCATATTCATCAGCTTCAACTACCACTACATTATTATCACTACTCCAAAAATTGGTTTGATAATTAGTAGATATACCCCCTAAAAAGGCATTACATCCATATCCGGAATTCCGAAGAATATGAGCAATCATGGTGCTAGTAGTTGTTTTACCATGTGTACCGCTGATACAAATATTAAATGAATTGTAGGTGATCCACTGTAATAAATCACTACGTTTAACCATTAAATAACCTTGTTGTGTACAAAACTGCCATTCTTTATTGCTTACAGGTATAGCAGGGGTATACACAACCACATCGGGGTTTAGTGGAATGAGACCAATATTTTCTTCAAAATGAATATCAATTCCCTCTTCCATTAATTGCTTTGTTAAAGCTGTTTGCGCTCTATCATAACCACTAACTTTTGTACCCTTGGCATTAAAATATCTGGCAAGAGCACTCATCCCAATGCCCCCAATACCAATAAAATAGATGGTTTGTATGTTTTTTAATTCAATCATTTAATTATTTCTAAAATTTTATCCGCAATTAAATCAGCTGCATGCACATGAGCCATTGATGCGATATTCTTACTAAGCTCTTTCTGTAATTCAACATTTTCTAGCAAATTCAGTATTGCAGGAACCAATTTGTTTTCTGCTTCTGCATCTTTTATTAACTGAGCTGCATTTTTCTGTACCAAATATGCTGCATTAATTGTTTGATGATCTTCAGCAGCATAAGGGTACGGAACAAATATGACCGGCTTTTTTACAATACATAATTCAGATACCGACATAGCACCGGCCCTTGAAACTACTACATCGGCAGCAGCATAAGCCATATCCATTTTTTCTATAAATGGATGAATAGAAAATAACTGATTATTTATGAAATATTTTTTATATTCCTGATCATTATGTTTACCGGTTTGCCAGATTAGTTGTACATTTTTTTGAATAAATAAATCAATATTTTTCGCAATTGATTGGTTGATAGATTTAGCTCCTAAACTTCCACCCAATACCAAAACTGTAGGTCGGTAAGCCAATAATTGGAAATATGCTAATGCATCTTGCTTTGATACTTGATTTTTAATAATATCATCACGAACTGGATTGCCGGAAAATATAATTTTGTTTAATGGGAAATACTTTTCCATTCCATCAAAAGCAACAAATATGTAGGTAGCTCTTTTCCCCAGTAATAAATTAGACTTACCCGGAAGAGAATTGCTTTCATGAATAAATGTGGGAATACCTTTACGTTGTGCCGTACGCAAAACGGGATATGTAGAATAGCCTCCTACGCCAATTACAGCATCGGGCTTATAAGAATTAAATATTTTATTTACCTGCCAAAAACTTTTAATTAATTTAAATGGTAGCGTAATATTTTTTATTAAATTGGTTCTATTAAATCCTGCAATGTCAATCCCAATAATTTTATAGCCAGCCTGTGGTATTTTTTCCATTTCCATTTTTCCTTTAGCACCAACAAACAACAAAGATGTAGCAACTTTTTTTTGAAGTGCTTTTGCAATAGCCAATGCAGGGAAAATATGTCCGCCTGTTCCACCACCGGCAATCAATATTTTTTGCATTTTATATCCTTGCTGTTGTTCCATCTAATATATTTTATTATACAGTTTGCAATTTTGGTTCCACTAATTTTTCATTACTAGATAATTGTTCTGTTTCAATAGATTTTCCTTCTAATTGTTCTACATTTCTTGCAACACTTAAAATAATTCCAATAGAGGCACAAGTAAAAAGAAAAGAGCTTCCACCCATACTAATTAAAGGAAGTGTAACTCCGGTAACGGGAACCATATTTACATTAACAGCCATATTAGCTAATGCCTGAATTACTAATGTAAAACTTAACGCCAGTGCTAAAAATGCACCAAAAGCATAAGGACATCTTCTAAAAATACTGATACACCTAAATAAAAAAAATAAGTAAATAAAAATTACAAAACCCCCTCCTAATAATCCATATTCTTCAATAATAATGGCATAAATAAAATCATTATATGCCTGCGGTAAATAATTACGTTGTCGACTATTTCCAGGACCTAAACCCACTAGAATACCACCATTAGCTATTGCAATTTTAGCTTGTTGTACCTGATATGGTACTTCTGCATTTTTAGAATAAATAAAATCTTGAACCCTTTTAACCCATGTAGAAAACCTTCCAAATGAATTTAATTTATCAATATTTTCAGTTTTAAAATTACCTTCTGCCTTTATGGGCTTATAGGTAGAAATAGCAATAGCAATAATAATCATGATGGGGATTAAAGCCACCATTAAGAGAAGTAGAATATGTTTAACACTGACACGTCCAATAAACATTAACAATAAAGATGTAGCACCAGTTAACAATGCATTTGATAAGTTAGCAGGCATAATAAAAATGCAAACCAAAAGCACGGGTATAACTACGGGTAAAAAACCTTCTTTAAAATTTTTAATAACATTTTGTTTTTTACTAAGCATTTTTGATAAATACATGAATAGTGCCAACTTAGCAAAATCACTAGTTTGAAAAGACATATTAATTATAGGTAACTTTATCCATCTGCTTCCATCATTAATTTTTGTTCCGAAAAAAAGTGTATAAATTAAAAGTGGTATTGAAATCAAAAATAAAATAGTAGCAACCCTTGAAAAAATGGTATAATTTACCCTATGCAGAAAATAAATTATCATTATTCCCATTACCATAAAGGCCAATTGTTTAAATAAATAAACTTCATTATTTCCTTTATTCATTTTATAGGCTAGTGATCCGGTAGCGCTGTATACTACTAATACAGAGATAAGTGCCAGTAAAATAACGATACCC
>JAGWPI010000032.1 GCA_028877005.1 Bacteroidota bacterium
CTCTGTTTTTTACATCAATGTCCCCCTAGGCATTCTTGGCACTTTTATGGCGCTTCGATTTATTGTGGAGCCAGTCAAAGAAATTAGGGGACTTGCAAATTTTGATATTATCGGGTCCATTCTTCTTGGCATAAGCCTTGGCAGTATGGTACTCGTCCTGGACCAAGGACAAAGTTGGGGATGGGGTGACATACGAAGTGTCATTTCCTATATTGTTTCCGCAGTGACACTTATCATATTTATTTTTGTTGAACAATTGGGTAATGATCAATAGTTTCAAAAACATTACGTGTGTCTTGTTTCAGTATTTGTATGAATCTGTTTAGGGAATCTACATACTGTGGTTTAGCAAACATTCTGTCATGTGCTAAAATAACCATCATATTGGGTTGATTAGTATAACCAATATCAAATTTGTCATTTACTTCTTTAGCCAAATCAGTAGCGCTCTGTTTAGGAATATTACCCTTAATAAATTGCCATTCAATATCCCAACCAATAATTTTGTAACCTAAAGAATCTAATTTTTTGGCAACTTTTTCACTAGTTTTTGGACCGCGAAATTCTCCATTACCGGCCCAAGTATTTCTGCCCGGTAGCCTAACAATTTTAAGGGGGATTTGCATGTCTTGCTGTGCCTTTAAAATATCATTTACAGCACTATCTATATGTGTGTAGTAAAAATTATAATTATCTCTGAATGCATGGGTATAACTATGGTTTGCAACTAAAAATTCCGGATAAGCCTTTTTTAAACTATCTAATATGCGTTTGCGTAGTGGGTCAATATTATAATGTGCAGCTACTCCAAAAAAGGTAGCTTTTACACCTTGTTCACGAAAAGTTCGTGCACAGTTTTGTGTACCCGGTGGTTGTGGAGAGTCGTCCCATGTTAAAAATATATAACGTTTTGAGCTATCATAATGAATAGGTGTACCCGGTAACATGGTATTTACAGACGTCACTTTTTGTGTTGAGTCGGCTGTTTTAGTTTGCAGCGTGCCATTATTACAAGCAAACATCAGCACACTCGATAAACCTACAGTAACATTTAATGCAATTTTATTTAAACCCATATCATGAATTGTGTTAAGTGATAAAAAATTAATTTAATAAATAGTAAAAATATTCTTTTTTAAAATATTTATATGGAATAAAGGTAGGATGTGGATAGTTAAAAAAAAAGCCATAATTTTAGAACATCCTATTCTCTAATAAAAATTTACTTATGCCTACATCAAGAAGAAGATTTTTATATACAAGTTCCATGGCTGCCATTAGTACATTGGTTTTACCCAAATATTTGAGTGAATGGCATGGTGCAAATACCCTTGTAACAGGTTTGCAACTTTATTCTGTAAGAGATGCTATGAAACAAAACCCGTTGCAAACGCTACAACAATTGTCTGAAATGGGTTATACCCAGGTAGAGCATGCTAATTATATAGACAGAAAATTTTATGGATACTCTGCAAAAGCCTTTAAAAAAATATTGAGTAATTTAGGTATGAATATGCCCAGCGGACATACTGTTTTACAACCCAAACACTGGGATTCAGTAAAAAAAGATTTTACAAAAGAATGGAAACATACAATTGAAGATGCTGCAATTGCCGGGCAACAATATGTTATTAGTCCTTGGCTGGATGATTCTATGCGTAGCAATATTGATAGTTTAAAAAGCTTCATGGATGTTTTTAACAAATGCGGCATATTGTGTAATAGATGGGGGCTAAAATTTGGTTATCATAACCACGATTTTGAATTTAAAGAAATTATGCCGGGCACTACTATTTATGATGTAATTCTACAAAACACGGATTCAAATTTAGTGATTCAACAATTAGATATGGGAAATTTATATAATGGCAATGCAACGGTAATGCCAATTTTAGATAAATATCCAGGAAGGTTTGCCTCTATGCATGTTAAAAACGAAATAAAAGCTGCAGATGGCAAAGAAATGTATGAAAGCAGTTTGCTAAATAATGGCATTGTGCCGGTAAAAGAAGCAATTGATTATGGAAAATCAAAAGGAGGTACACACCTCTTTATAATTGAACAAGAGGCATATCAAGGAAAAGATCCCATAGAGTGTGCTAAAGAAAATTTACGTATTATGAAAGATTGGGGTTATTAATAGCTGAAAAACTAAGTAAAGATTAATTTAGGTATCCATTATTAATCAAATAAATCTGACGAAAGATATCTGTCACCTCTATCGCATATAATACATACAATAATTCCTTTTTCAATTTCGGCAGAAAGACGGAAAGCTGCATGAACAGCACCACCACTGCTCATACCCGCAAAAACAGCTTCCTCTTTTGCCAAACGTTTTGACATTTTACGGGCATCATGTTCATCAATATCTACTATGCTATCCACTCTGTTTTTTTCAAATATTTTGGGTAAATATGCTTCTTGCCATTTGCGAATACCTGGAATCTTAGAACCCTCGGTAGGTTGGCATCCAACAATTTGGATTGCAGGATTTTTTTCTTTTAAATACCTAGAAACGCCCATAATAGTGCCGGTGGTTCCCATAGATGAAACAAAATGAGTTACTTTACCATTAGTATCACGCCAAATTTCAGGACCTGTTGTGGCATAATGCATTTTATAATTATCCGGATTGGCAAATTGATTCAACATTAAATATCCTCCTGCTGCAATTCGAGCGTTAGCATAATCAATGGCAGCTTCCATAGAGCCGGATTTGGGTGTTAGTATAACTTTTGCGCCATATGCTTGCATGGTTAATACCCGCTCTCTGGTTGCATCTTCCGGCATTACTAATTCAATATCAATATTAAACAACCGTGCAATCATTGCTAAAGCTATCCCTGTATTACCACTGGTAGCTTCTATTAATTTCATACCTGGTTTTAGTTCACCTCTATCAATAGCACCCTTAATCATACCATAAGCGGCTCTATCTTTTACACTGCCGCCGGGATTATTGCCCTCTAATTTTCCAAAAATCTGTACCTGTTTATTTTGGGTTATTGATTTCAGTTCAACCAAGGGTGTATTACCAATACAATCTAAAATACCTGCCATAATAAATTATTTAAAGCTTGCAAGTTCTGATAAAGAAGGCAAAATTCAATCACTTCAATTTCCTAATTAGGAAAATTTAATATTCATGTATTCCTATTCATTGGTACATAACCAATAAAAAAAGCCTATAGTAATTTGCTATAGGCTTTAAAAAAGTATCTTAATCAACTAATAGCGATACATTTCAGATTTAAAGGGGCCATTTTTAGAAATGCCTAAATAGTTAGCTTGCATTTCGGTTAGTGTGTCTAAACGAACACCAATTTTATTCAGATGTAAACGCGCTACCTTTTCGTCTAATACTTTCGGCAAAACATATACTTTGTTTTCATATTTATCTGCATGATTCCAAAGTTCAATTTGTGCTAGTGTTTGGTTGGTAAAAGAAGCACTCATTACAAAAGAAGGATGACCTGTAGCACATCCTAAGTTAACCAAACGACCCTCTGCCAAAACAATTATATCTTTATTATCAATGGTATATAAATCTACCTGTGGTTTAATGGTATTTTTGGTATGACCATAATTGGTATTTAACCATGCCATATCAATTTCAATATCAAAGTGGCCAATATTGCACACAATAGCTTTATCTTTCATTTTACGGAAATGGGGTTCGGTTATCAAATCGCGACAACCTGAAGCTGTTACAATGATATCTGCTTCTTCTACTGCCTCAATCATGGGTTTTACTTCATATCCATCCATTGCAGCTTGTAAGGCACAAATAGGATCTATTTCAGTTACAATAACACGGCAACCGGCACCTCTTAATGAAGCAGCCGAACCTTTACCCACATCGCCATAGCCACCTACAACTGCTACTTTCCCGGCCATCATTACATCGGTAGCTCTGCGTATAGCATCTACCAAACTTTCTTTACAACCGTATTTATTATCAAATTTAGATTTAGTGACAGAATCATTTACATTAATTGCCGGAATGGGTAAAGTACCTTTTTCCATTCTTTCATACAAACGATGAACACCTGTAGTAGTTTCTTCAGATAAACCACGAATATTTTTTACTAATTCAGGATATTTATCCAAAACCATATTTGTTAAATCGCCACCATCATCTAAAATCATGGTTAAAGGACGGTCTGCACTACCAAAAAACAAAGTTTGTTCAATACACCAATCAGATTCTTCTACTGTTTGTCCTTTCCAAGCAAATACACCAATACCCGCGGCGGCAATAGCAGCAGCTGCATGGTCTTGTGTAGAAAATATATTACATGAACTCCATTTTACTTCAGCCCCTAATGCTACTAAAGTTTCTATAAGTACTGCTGTTTGAATAGTCATGTGTAAACAGCCTGCTATTCGTGCACCTTTTAATGGTTGTGATGCACCATATTCAGCTCTTAAAGCCATTAATCCTGGCATTTCGGCTTCTGCCAGTTTTATTTCTTTACGACCCCATTCAGCCAAACTTAAATCGGCTACTTTATAAAGCAATTTAAAATCAATTGCATAAGTGGTATTTGACATAATTTTTATTTTACCACGCGAAGATAACATGGAAGAATAAAAAGCTTAGTTAATAGTATAAAATCAGAAAATTATAATATTTTTACAGAAATTGGCAGAAAAAAATCCTGAATAACTATGCAACAATTACCTCAAAAAGAACAAAAGATTAGATTGCCGGATGGCTTAGATAAAACCGATTGGGAAATTTTACAATTATTGGAGAGCAATGCAAGACTAACCATTAAAGAAATTGCCGATAAGGTTCATTTAAGCACTTCACCGGTACACGATAGAATAAAAAAATTAGAACAATTGGGTGTAATAGAGCAGTATGTTACTTTACTAAATGCAGCCAAAGTAAATAAAGGACTATGGGTAATTTGCTATGTTTCACTAAAACAACACAATAAAAGCGCAGGATTAAAATTCATTAAAGCCATTCAGGCAATGGAAGAAGTAAAGGAATGTTATAATATTTCTGGTGAATTTGATTTTATGTTGAAAGTGGCGGTAAAAGATATGGAGGCCTATTATGACTTTCATGTAAATAAATTAAGCGAGGCAGATAATATTGGACATGTGCAAAGTGTATTTGTAATGGGCATTGTAAAACAGACCCATACCCTTCTATCCTAATACAAAATTGCATTATAGACGTACTTGCATTACATAATCGTTCATAAAAAAACCATTTCCAATATCATTGTCTTCCTCTTTTGTAATTTGAAAACCCATTTTAGCATAAAAAGCAATAGCATTATTGTGCCTATTTACATTTAACAACAACAATTCTGCACCTTGTAATTTTGCTTGGTTCATAACCTTTTGCAGTAATGCTTTGCCAATACCCATTCCCTGCGCTTCCGGAAGCATATATAATTTTTGCAATTTAAATTGTGTTACAGTAAGGGCATTATAGGCAGCAAAACCAAGAGATTTGCCATTTTTTTCAGCAATTAAATAGCAATACCCATGCGTTATTTGTCGCAATAACTCATCTTGGTTATACATTAAAGTTAGCATATAATTAATTTGCTGTTTACTTAAAATGTTGCCATAAGCAATGGGCCATGTACTATATGCTATTTGCTGGATAAGTGCAACATCTTCAACAGTTGCGTTCCTAATTTGAATATCCATTGTACATTATTTTTCTAACTGTCTGTTTTTCTTTTTTTGAAAGTATTTTTCAGTTAACCAATGGCTTAACCAAGCACTACCAGTACCTACTGCTGCGCCAATCAATACATCACTAGGATAATGCTCACCTAAATACAAACGTGAATATCCAACTGCTGTAGCCCAAGCAAAGGCAGGTACTGTTATATACCATTTTTTAAATGACAGTGCTAAACCGGTGGCATTAGCAAAAGCTAATGAAACGTGACCGGAAGGTAAGGAATAACCAGGTTCTGTTCCATCAAATGGATGAATGAGTTGAGGATAAGTTGTATATGGCCTTGCCCTATTTACAGACAATTTCAGCAATTCTGCCACCCCTGCTGATAATATTACACCACTTCCTACTGCATATGCTTTTTGTTGCAGTGTTGTATTACCCTGAATAGTGGCAACTAACCATAAGCCTGCTGGTACACCGATACTTACTGGATAAGCAGAACTTGTAGCACCTCTCCAAATAATATTATTGGGATGATCTGGATTAATATTTTTTAAAATATTTATATCAATATTTTGTGCAAATACAAACTGTGTTAACAATATACCAATACATACACTTAGTATTTTATTCATGATGTTTAAATATAATGTTGAATATTATTATAATGCCTGCAATGATTCCTCAATTGTTTTAATTCGGGCAATAGCATCTGCTTTTTTCTTTAGCTCTGTTGCTACAATTGATGGAGCCGCATTTTGAACAAATTTTTCATTGCTTAATTTTTTCTCTACACTTTGTAAAAATTTTTTTTGATACTCTAAATCTTTTACTAGTGTTTCTTTTAAAGTTTGGTTATTTAATGCAGCTTTTGATACAAGATAAAATTTATCTGTTTCCAAAGCCACAACTATACTGTTGGCAACAGGGCTTTTCACTAAAGTAAATACACTGGCATTTATTTGCCGGCAAATAATTTGTTGAATACGCTTAAATAATTCGGGTTGATTGGTTTCTACAAATACCTCAATGGTATCTTTAGGTTTAATATTATTTTTAACTCTCGCCTCCCGAATAGCGGTAATTACTTTTTTCAATAACTCAGCTTCTTTTAGTAAAGCTGTGTTATATTGTTGCCATTCAGGTAGTTGTTGTATGCATAAATCAGTGTTCTTTTCAGATAGTAAATGATAAATTTCTTCCGTTATAAATGGCATAAATGGATGTAGCAATTGCATTAAAACTTCAAAATAAGTAACGGTTTTTTGGTATATATAAGGCGAAATGGGTTGTTCAAATCCTGGCTTTACCCATTCTAAGTACCAACTGCAAAAATCATCCCAAATAAGTGAATAAATGAGTTTTAAAGCCTCACTTAATTTAAACTGAATCATTAACTGTTCTACATCGGCTTGTGCTTGTATGAATCTATTTTCAAACCATTCTACCGCAAAGGTATCATCATTGGTATCTATTACACGGGTATCTACTCGTCCTTCCCACAATTTAATAAGCTTAAGGGCATTCCAAATTTTATTATTAAAATTTCTGCCTTGTTCTAAACTACTTTCATCAAATAATATATCATTACCGGCAGGAGAGGCAATCATAATTCCAAATCGAACAGCATCTGCACCATAAGCATCAATTAATCCTAATAAATCGGGCGAATTACCCAAACTTTTACTCATTTTCCTACCTGATTTATCGCGCACAATACCGGTAAAATACACATGATTAAAAGGTTTTTGATCCATAAATGCATAACCTGCCATTACCATTCTTGCCACCCAAAAGAAAATAATTTCAGGAGCAGTTACAAGCGTGTTTGTGGGATAATAATATTTTACATCTGGATTATTAGGTTGTTGCAAACCCTTAAATACCTCAAAAGGCCATAACCATGATGAAAACCAAGTATCTAAGCAATCTTCATCCTGAAAAATATCATTAATGGTAAGAGCAGCATTATTTTTTTGCAATTGAAGTAAAGCTTCTTCTGCGTTAGTTGAAACTGCAAAATTCCCTTCTTTATCATACCATGCCGGAATTCGATGTCCCCACCATAACTGCCTGCTGATACACCAATCTTTTATGTTTGTCATCCAATGGCTATACAAATTTTTAAATTTGTTTGGATGAAAATGAATTTCGTCGTCCATTACTGCTTCTAAAGCAGGCTGAGCCAGTTCTTTCATTTTAACCCACCATTGTAAACTTAGCCTTGGCTCAACAACAGCATCTGTTCTTTCAGAATATCCTATTTCGCTTATATAATCTTCCGTTTTAATAATATATCCGGACTCTGTTAATTTATTTACAATCCATTTTCTTGCTTCAAATCTATCTAACCCCACCCCAATTTGTGCTGTTTCATTTAGTGTTCCATCATCATTAAATATATCAATAATAGGTAATTGGTGTTTTTGCCCTAGTAAATAATCATTGGCATCGTGTGCCGGTGTAATTTTAAGGGCACCTGTACCAAAATCCATGGTTACATACTCGTCTGTAATTATAGGAATTTCGCGATTGATGAAAGGTACTATTGCTTTTTTACCGTGTAAATGCAAGTATCTTTCATCATTCGGATGAACACAAACTGCCACGTCGCCCATAATAGTTTCGGGGCGTACTGTAGCTATGGTAATATACTCTTTCGCAAGTGCATCACCGTTAACTATTTCGTAACGGATATAATATAATTTTTGGCGGGTTTCTTTTCTAATTACTTCTTCATCACTTAAAGCTGTTTTTGCTTTTACATCCCAATGTATCATACGCTGCCCGCGATAGATATAACCTTTCTGATATAATTCAATAAAAACGCGGATAACAGATTCATAATAATCTTTATCCATTGTAAAAGTAGTTCTTTGCCAATCAACACTACAACCTAATTTTTTTAGCTGCTCTAAAATTATTCCGCCGTATTTTTCTTTCCACTCCCAGGCGTATTCTAAAAACTTATCGCGCGATAAGGTGGACTTAGCAATACCACTCTCCCGCAACATAGCAACTACTTTTGCTTCAGTAGCTATAGAGGCATGATCGGTGCCTGGTACCCAACAAGCATTTTTACCTTGCATTCTAGCTCTGCGAACCAAAATATCTTGTATAGTATTATTTAAACAATGGCCCATATGTAATACGCCTGTTACATTGGGTGGAGGCATTACCACAGTGTAGGGTTCACGTCCATCGGGTTTGCTATTAAAATACCCTTGTTCCATCCAATGCCGGTACCATTTGGCTTCAATTTCACCGGGAATAAAATTTTTTGTTAATTCAGGCATATTTATACTACATTGAAATGCTGCAAATGTAAGGAAATGCATTCTGCATGCCTTATTTAAAAGTCCTGAATTTGATGTTAACATCAAAAAATATTAATTTCACGCCAACATGTTTGCAATTGTAGATATTGAAACAACCGGAGGCCATGCAAATTACTGTGGTATTACTGAAATAGCGGTTGTATTATTTGATGGGAAAAAAATTGAGGGCATTTATGAAACTTTGGTAAATCCGGAAATGCCCATACAACCTTATGTGCAATCTTTAACAGGTATTACAAATGCAATGGTTGCAACTGCTCCATTATTTTCTTCTATTGCCGCTCACATTCATCATTTATTAAAAGATCGAATTTTTGTGGCACACAATGTAAATTTTGATTATGCATTTGTAAAACAACATTTAACTAATTGCGGATTTGAACTAAACAGTTCTAAACTTTGTACTATTCGCTTATCAAGAAAAATTTTTCCCGGCTTACCCAAATATGGACTTGGAAACATTTGCCATTCATTACAAATTAAACACACACAACAACACAGAGCCGCAGGCGATGCATTAGCTACTACAGAACTGTTAAAACTACTTATTCAAAATGACACAAGTGGCTATTTGCAA
>JAGWPI010000033.1 GCA_028877005.1 Bacteroidota bacterium
ACATTTATTATCACAAAAAGTTGCGCAAAGCCATGGAATAGATATAAGCCAGCACAAAGCCCGACAATTTACTGCAGAGGATATGCTTGATTACCAACTTATTTATGTAATGGATATGGATAATTACAAAGCCGTTGAACACATGAGCAAAAAATTATTCAATCCAGCAAAAACAAAACTGATTATGGATGAATTATTCCCCAATTCGCACACAGAAGTACCTGACCCCTGGTTTGGTACAGAAAAAGATTTTATTCAAGTATACCAAATGTTAGATGCTGTTACCGATAGCATTATTCAAAAATATGGTTCACCTACTATTTTAAACAACACTCATGAATAAACCTTCCATACCACAAGGCACCCGCGATTTTAATGCGGCAACCATATACAAACGCAATTATATATTCAACACCATAAGGCAAGCTTTTCAATTGTATGGCTTTGAGCCCTTAGAAACCCCGGCCTTCGAAAATATAGATACCCTTATGGGCAAGTATGGAGAAGAAGGGGATAAACTTATATTCAAAATCCTGAATAATGGATTAGATAATCCCAATAAACATCTTGAAGTAACTGCTGCCTTTCAAAAAATACTAGAAGGTAAACCCAATAAAACCATTACTGAAAGGGCGCTCCGCTACGATTTAACCATTCCTTTTGCCCGTTATGTGGCCATGAATCATGGTCAACTTACCTTCCCTTTTAAACGTTATCAAATGCAGCCGGTGTGGCGTGCCGATAGACCGCAAAAAGGCCGATACCGTGAATTTTATCAGTGCGATGCAGATATTGTTGGCAGTACTACACTAATGAATGAAGTTGAACTGGCGCATTTATATGCTCACGTATTTAATATGCTGAACTTACCCGTTACCATTAAAATGAATAACAGAAAAATATTAGCCGCTTTGGCCGATATATGCGGCGGCGCAGAAAAATTAACAGCTATTACCGTGGCTATTGATAAATTAGATAAAGTTGGTATTGATAAGGTAAAAGAGGAATTACAACAGCGCCTACTTACTGAATCACAAATTGAAACCATAGCTGATTTCTTAAAAATTAAGGGCACAAACGAGGAAAAACTACAAGCACTTACCCAATCTATCGGTAACCATTCTTTGGGTAAAGAAGGGATTGCAGATTTACAGTTTATCTTACATCATCAAGACCCCACCAACCCATTACCTTTGGAAATAGATGTAACTTTAGCCAGAGGATTAAATTACTATACAGGTACAATATTTGAAGTGAAAGCTACTGATTATAACATGGGTAGTATTGGTGGAGGTGGACGTTATGATAATTTAACCGAATTATTTGGCGTACCTAATATGCCGGGCGTTGGCATTTCATTTGGCGTAGATAGAATTTATGATGTGATGGAAGGCCTGGATTTGTTTCCAAAACAATTAGTAAAAGGCACTGATGTATTGTTTTTTAATTTAGGACCGGAAGAAAGTAATCGAGCATTTAGTTTGTTACAAAATTTAAGGGCACAAAATATCAGTGGAGAATTATACCATGAAACTGCCAAATTAGATAAACAATTCAAATATGCAGAAAAAAAGGGTATAGCTGTTGTAGTAATTATAGGCAGCAAAGAATTAGCCAACAACAACTGCACGGTTAAACATTTAGCAACCGGCCAACAAAACACCATTCCTCAATCGGAGTTGGTTAATTACTTGGCAACTTTTGAATCAGGTTTATAACAACATTAAATATGCTAAATAAAGGCTGTGCTTCGGTAACTCGCACAGCCTTTGTATTTAAATCAACATTTGGTTACTCTAACATTTATTTGGAATGGGTAATATTTGCTTTTTTATCACTGTTGTACCATAAAGTAACAGATGGCGTAACTGCTTCCTTTTCTTCTTTTTTCCCTTCTAAATGATAGCCCATGGCATCAATCACTACCATTTTCACTTTATTGTTTTCATCTCTTTTAAAAACAGCAGTACCCTGAAAAGAAACTAATGCAAATGAGTCTACTCCTAACTTTTGCAGTACAGATGTGCCTGCATCTGAAATCATATTCAAGCCTGTACTATCTAATTTTACTTCTACAGCCTCTACCACACTGCCATCAGGAAAAGTGTATTTACCTATAAATGCAGTTACTGCAGTATCCTGAGTAGCAGGCGTTACAGTGTTGTTTGATTGCGCTTGTAAGCTACATATTGTGCCGGTAAGCAGGGCCAGCATGCAAACTAATTTTTTCATTTTTTTTGCTTTCAAGATACAGAAATATTAAATTCCAAACAGTATTCACCTAAAAATAACAGTATAACCATCAGGCTAATTGTACCTATCTTGGTAATCATGGCATGGTTTTTACTTTTCTCAGGTAAAAGTTTGTGCACATGAAATATCTTGCTATGCTTTGGTCTGTGCTGCTGCTGTTACAATCTTGCGCTCACCGAACCTTGCCTACAAAAAACAGCCATCCTACTACAGCAGCGGTTACGCCTCCTGCATCCGTTGCATTTATTGTGGTGGATGGCATGGGCACTATTAAAACCCCTAAAAGCAAATTACCACCTTCTGTTGCGCAAAAAGTAAATTATACTTCCATTACCCGAGCATTTACCCCCAACCAACGTAAAAATCTGATGTACCGCTTCCATACCATTCCACCTAAAATTATTTATGTGTCACCTGCATTTACCCAACACTCTTTAAAAGGCACTTATTGTGTGTATAAAAAACAGTTTTGGTACTGGCAGCAGGCAGATGGTTTGTTTTATTTAGATGCCACTTATTACAATTGAATATGGAAAAAATGTATTTGTAGCTTAAAGAGCTGCTATTAAAAATTTAACAGACAAAAGTGTTTATAAAATAAATAATTGTTTAATTTTAAAACGTTGTTGTATTTTTTTAACAATAAGATTCATCAAATTATTGCACGTTTAATAAATAGTATAAGTATGAGAGGCGTAAACAGAGTAATGCTTATTGGCAATTTGGGAAAAGACCCGGACTTACAGGTATTAGATGGCAATATTGGCGTGGCAAAATTTCCATTGGCTACTACAGAAACCTATAAAGATCGCAATGGCAAACTCGTTTCTCAAACCGAGTGGCATACCGTAGTATTATGGCGTGGATTGGCCGATTTAGCGCAAAAATACCTACATAAAGGCAGTTTAATTTATGTTGAAGGTCGTTTGCGTACCCGCAGTTGGGAGGATAAAGAGGGCAATAAAAAGTTTGCTACCGAAGTAGTGGGCGATAACTTAATTATGCTTGATAAAAGGGCCGATGGCCATTCCGGCAATCATCCGGACAATACAGAGGGTTATGGTGGTGATGATCTTCCTCCAATCATTGACCCTTCTGAAAATATGCCTTATTAAGTTTTCAACCATAAAATTGATATTTTTGTACATTCGGTGCCTGTAACAGGTAACTGCTATTTATTCATTAAAATAATTTATTTTGGATCATCACCCGGTATTTTTCACCTGTACAATTCTCAATGCCGCCATTCCTCAGGGTAGTATCGCATTAATTATTTTATTGTTTGTTTTATTAATCCTTTCCTTTTTTGTAAGTGGTGCCGAAGCTGCGTTTTTTTCACTTAAACAAAAAGACATTAACCTAATAAAAACCAAGCAAAACCCCTCTTATAAAAAAATTGTTCATTTACTCTCCGAACCTAAAAAGTTGTTGGCATCCCTACTTATTGCCAATAGTTTTATTAATATTGCCATCATTATTATTTTTAATATAAGCATTGATCAATGGCTACTCAATTACCATCCTGCCTTTTTAATGACCAATGTATGGATTGAATTTTTAATTAAAGTGGTGATAGTAACGGCTGTTTTATTATTGTTTGGCGAAATAATGCCCAAAATATTGGGTACCCAAAACAATATTCGATTTGCAAAAGAGGTTGCCCCTTTAATTGAATTAATTCATTACTTGTGTAAACGCCTAAGTAATATACTGGTTAAGTATTCCGATATTATTGAAAAAAGATTGGCACAAAAAACGGGCAGCATTACCAGTGATGAGTTATACCATGCCATTGAAATTACCAAATCGGGCACCAATGAAAATGAAAAAAACATTTTAAAAGGCATTATTAAATTTGGCAATATTACCGTAAAACAAATAATGAAAGCCCGTTTAGAGGTGCATGGTGTGGAATACAATACCCCATTTCAAGCATTATTACAATCTGTGGCAGATATGAGTTATAGCCGGGTTCCGGTATATAAAGAAGATTTGGATGAAGTAGTAGGCATTTTGCGTACCAAAGACCTATTACCTTTTTTAAATGAGCCAGATACCTTTAATTGGCATTCCCTTATTTCACCACCATATTTTGTGCATGAGCATAAAATGATTGAAGATTTGTTGCGTGAATTTCAAAGCAGACGAATTCACTTTGCCATTGTGGTAGATGAATTTGGCGGCACTAGTGGTATTGTTACTTTAGAAGATATATTAGAAGAAATTATTGGCGATATTAAAGATGAATTTGATGAAGAAGAATATGGCTACCGAAAATTAGATGATTACAACTACATTTTTGAAGGTAAAATTATGATTAATGATGTTTGTAAAATTATGCAACTGCCAATTGATACTTTTGAAGCTTTAAAAGGAGAAAGTGATTCTTTGGCCGGTTTAGTATTAGAAATTGCCGGTGATATCCCTAGAAAAGGACAGGTTATATCTATACCGGGTTTTGATTTTATGATGCTGGAAGTAGAAAAAACCAGAATTAACAAAATTAAAGTAACCATTAGCAAAGTGGCAGAGGAACAATCCTTGTAGTTTTATCATCTGAATATAACCTATTACATGCAATTTATTAAAGTACATAAAGCCACTATTGTTATTTGTTTAGCTATAATAGCTTTTGCCTGTAATTCCCCATTTGTGCCTAAGCCTAGAGGATACTATAAAATTAATTTTCCACAACACCAATACCAAACTTTTAATCAACCCGGCTATCCTTACACTTTTGAATACCCCATTTATGCAAAGGTGGTAAAAGACTCTACTTTCTTTGGTGGAAAAACAGAAAATCCTTGGTGGATTAATATAGACTTTCCCCAATTTGATGGACGCATTTACATTAGTTATAAAGCTATTGGAACCAATAGCTTTCAAAAATTGGTGAATGATGCCTTTACCCTTACCAACAAACATAGCGAAAAAGCCTATTCTATTGATGATTCACTCATGCTAACTCCCAATGGGGTGCATGGCATATTTTTTAAAGTGGGGGGCAATGTAGCTACTGCCAATCAGTTTTTTTTAACAGATTCAACCCACCATTTTTTAAGAGGTGCTTTGTATTTTGATGCCACACCTAATCAAGATTCCTTGGCACCGGTTAACCAATTCCTGGTAAAAGATATGAAACACCTTATTAATAGTTTTAAATGGAAATAGTTTTAATGTATGTTTACATACATTAAGCACAAAAAATTTAATAAAATAAAAACCATACCCACAATTACAAACACCAATATTTTCTACTATCATTACTTATACTAAACCTACAACCACAAATCCAATACCTGCAATTATCCCCATTTTAAAATTAGCAGTTGTAAAAATATCAAATATATTTGCTTTATGCTAACGCAATGCCACTTGTGTTATTTTGATACTTTCAAAAAATAATTCTACCTACCTGGTACCTCATAAATATCACTTACTCATACAAATAGTTGAAAAGTATAAATAAATCAGTTCTAGGTAATTATTTCATCCCAAAATAAATTCAGATATACCCCAAATAACAGCTATTGG
>JAGWPI010000034.1 GCA_028877005.1 Bacteroidota bacterium
TGGCTTGCAAACCGTGGCGCCAAAATCCATCATAGCCTGGTTGTGCCAATCGGGGTGTGCTTTGTCTAATACCTGCTGTGCCAGTGCGGTAAATTGTTGTTTGCCGGCGGTACTATCTATTGGCGTATCCATATCATATACCCTTGCTAATACCCTAAATACATTGCCGTCTACCACGGCATAAGGTAGTTGAAAAGCAAATGAAGCAATGGCAGCAGCCGTATAGGGCCCAATTCCTTTTAACTGTAATAGGGCTGTATAGTCTGCGGGCAATTGCCCATTGTATTGCTGCATTACCTTTCGGGCTGTTTGCAATAGGTTTTTACAGCGGCTGTAATAGCCCAATCCTTCCCACAATTTAAATACTGCTTCATCGGGAGCATTGGCCAAATGTGCCAGGGTAGGGTATTGTTGTATAAACCGTTCATAATAAGCCCGGCCCTGCTCTACACGGGTTTGTTGCAGTATAATTTCGCTGAGCCAAATCTTGTAGGGGTCTTTTTCGCCCTTCCAAGGCATGGTACGTAAGTTATGGTGTTGGTGCCAATGCAGTAACATTGGGGTAAATGGTTCTTGCCGCATGGCGCAAAGTTGTAGTAAAATAGGCAAACTATCTATGGGGTTAGCGCGGTGTAGGGTTTATTTTTTTTCAATAGTGTTTAGCAATATTATGTAAATCACGCACTTATAAATAAATTTGCATTCAGTCACTAATATGTATTATTTTTTTTTATTTTCTTGGTTTACCCAAAAATTATGCTAATTTTAAGTACTATTCACCTGTAAAGTTTATTTATGAGAAAATCTGATCTCATTACCATCATTTCCGAAAAAACAGGCATCCCTAAGGTAGATGTTTTGGTTACCGTAGAAACCATGTTAGGTGAAATAAAGGTTAACCTGGCAGCCGGCCGTAATATTTACATCAGGGGTTTTGGCAGTTTTGTTACCAAAAAAAGAGCCGCTAAAATAGGCCGCAATATTAAGTATAATACCACCGTGCAAATTCCCGAGCATTTTGTGCCCGCCTTTAAGCCCGCAAAAGAATTTATGGAGGAAGTGCGGAACAAGCGCAAGTCGGAATAACTTTGCGCAAAATTGAAAGCGTGAAAAGAAGTCAGATTGTATATGTAGGCCTTGCTGCCATAGCAGTAGTGCTGTTATTTTTATTTGGAAAAGTAAGTGCTCCCAAATCAGCCGGTACTGCCCCAATGGCACAACAACAGGCCAATGCACCCCAGGCCGTTCATTTTGCCGATATACTGCAAAAAGCCCGTCAACAGTTAACACCGGAACAAAACCAACGCATTTTGGCATTGGAAAATGCCGTAACCCGGGGCGATGTAAAAGACCAACAATTGCATGTATTCCACCAATTGGCAAAGTTTTGGAAAGACTCTGCCCATGTGTTTGAACCCTATGCTTATTATACCGCTCAGGCAGCTAAGTTGGAGAATTCGGAAAAAAGTCTCACATTTGCCGCCCAACTGTTTGTAGATAACCTGCTAACAGAAAACAATCCGGCCATGCAACACTGGCTGGCAGAGAATGCAAAAGATCTTTTAGATAGGGCGTTAATCATCAATCCCAATAACGATTCCAGTAAAATTGGTTTGGGGGCTTGTTATATGTTTGGTAATATTTCCGATAATCCCATGCAGGGTATTCTGCCGGTGCGCGAAATTGCTGCCAAAGATTCTAATAACCTCTATGCACAAATGGTGTTGGGCTTGGGCGGTAAAAAAAGTGGCCAGCTCGATAAGGCTATTGAACGTTTTCAGTTCATTGTGCGCAAAGACCCGCATAACCTGGAAGCTATTTTTCAATTAGCCGAAACCTATGATATGCAGGGCGATAAAACCCATGCCATTCAATGGTACGAAACTGCTAAAAATATGATTAACAATCCGGCTATCGAAAAAGAAATAGATAAGCGTATCAATGAACTAAAATAAATTAATTAACTAAAAAAAATCCTACAGCGTATGCCTTGTGGTAAGAAAAGAAAACGTCATAAAATTGCTACTCACAAACGTAAAAAACGTTTAAGAAAGAACCGTCATAAGAAAAAGAATAAATAGTTTCTTAATTTGTTACCAAAAGGTCTCCGGTATACTTTATACCGGAGACCTTCCCTTAGTTTCACAACATGTATTTGCCGCCTTCCTTTCTGCTGCAACTTTACCTTTTCCTTCCTTTTCAGGTAAATACATGAAGTGTTCGCTATCTGCTCCTGCTATTAAGTGGGCAGCACTATTACGTATATAAAAGTTGCAAAATTTGTGAACAAAGAATTAATCATTAACGTCTCCCCCGGTGGGGTCGAGATTGCTTTATTAGAAGATAAAAAACTGGTAGAACTGCATCATGAAAAAGCAGATGCCAATTTTGCCGTGGGCGATTTGTATTTGGGAAAAGTAAAAAAATTAATACCCGGCTTAAATGCCGCATTTATTGATGTGGGCTTTGAAAAAGATGCATTTTTACATTATACCGATTTATCGCCTTATGCCCGCTCGCTGCTTAAATTTACCCAAATGGCTATCCACCACAAAGGCGAAAAACCATTTGATTTCAGCACTTTTACTATTGAGCCCGAAATTGTAAAAACAGGCAAAATCAATGAAGTGCTAAATGGCAAACCCAATGTATTGGTGCAAATTTTAAAAGAGCCCATTGCGGCCAAAGGCCCTCGCCTTAGCTGCGAAATAAGTTTGCCCGGCCGCTTTGTAGTAATAACCCCATTTAATGAAATAGTAGCCGTATCTAAAAAAATTCATTCTGCTGAAGAAAGAAAACGACTGCATAAAATTGTAGAAGCCATTCGCCCAAAAAACTTTGGCGTGATAGTGCGTACCGCTGCAGAAGGGAAAAGTACTGCAGAACTGCATCAGGATTTAATTACTCTCACCAATACCTGGCAACAAATTCAGCACAACCTGAAAGGTGCCGCAGCACCGGCTAAAATATTGAGCGAGCAGGATAAAACCACCAGCATGCTCCGCGATTTGCTGACGGTTGATTTTAACCGGGTGGTCATTAACGATAAAAATATTTTTAACGATACTAAGGCCTATATTCAAAAAA
>JAGWPI010000035.1 GCA_028877005.1 Bacteroidota bacterium
ATTATTTATATTCACTGAATAATTGGGTATATTTGAAAATACCATTCTGTTATTGTTTTCAAAAAAATTACCCATGTATACCCTTAACAAATTAGTCATTCTAACTGCATTTGTTTGTAACTTAATTGTGGTAAATGCACAAGTTGTTACACATTATTCTCAACAAGATCAGCAACAAATTTTTACATTATCGAATAACAAAGTAAAACAGCAGGTAGTTATTCATCACGGTATATTACAAAGTGATGAATTAAAAGCACAAACAAATTGGTTAGTCAGTTATCAAAACACAAAGCAGCATGCTGTATATACGGATGGTGATTTTGAAATACAAATGATGTGGACTGATTGGAAAGCCCCGGGTAAAGATTTTAATGGCGATTTACAAGTAACATTTTCTAAAAACGATTTTTTATTACAACATTATGTATTTGAAGATGTGCCTAAAGGCAAAAAACTAATTCTATATTTTTCTCCTTTAAATAAGGAAAATACTTTGCAATTGCGGATAACATATTTACTGTTTGATGAGGCTTTTTATGCTAAAAGACAACTGGCATTACGAGATACTCTTTTACAAAAAAACTGGATAGAAGCTTTTGAATCTAGAAAAGGTAATGTTTATTCAGAAAATACAAGCAACAATGGATATTCCATGCGCGAAGAAAGTAGTACCACCGAACAATTCATTACTTTACAACAACAGCAACAAGGAGAGACAAACACGATTATTAAAAAAGGCGACTTTGGCCAACCATGTGCTATACAATTGAATGGTGGGGGTGTTTTTTTTGGTATAGAATATCCTGCCGCAAATACCTCTGTAACACGGAATAGTAATTTACAGTTACAATTACAGTGCAAAGAATTAATAGGTAAGGTTGTACAAAAAAATTGGATTGAAAGTAGTTGGGTTGTAGAAGGATTAGCACCCAATAATGCTGTACAAGATTGGTTTTATAATTATGTAAGTGAAATAAAAGTAGCACCCAACAAGCCATATGCGTTATATAATAGTTGGTATGATTTGCGTTCTCCTTCATATCCTGGTGTAGCAACTAATCATGTAATGAATGAAAAAAATGTTTTACACATTATTGATTTATTCAAAGAAAATATGACGGATAAATATGGAATCCATTTAAATGCTTTTGTATTAGATGATGGATGGGATGTATATGAAAGCAATTGGCTATTAAATAAAGCTACATTTCCCAACGGTTTACAGCCCATTGTACAAGCACTGAAGCCAATGGGCACAACCTTGGGTATTTGGCTTGGACCTACCGGAGGCTACTCATTTAGAATGCAACGTATTAAATGGATGAAGGACCATGGTTATGAAACTGTTGGAACAACAACAAATGACGCAATGTTAGATATTGCGGGCACTAACTACAGTCACTTATTTGAACAACGAATTACAGATTTTGCCAAACAAGGTGTTGGCTATTTTAAATGGGATGGTATTCAATTTGCTTCTAGTGAAAACAATAGTGGGCATGCTGTTGGTTATCATTCCAGAAGAGCAGCTGTTCAAAGTATAATTGAAAAATGTAAAGCTGTTCGTGCCATAAATCCAAATGAGTATATTAATATTACCTCTGGCACATGGCTTAGCCCATGGTGGTTACAGTATGCAAACCAAATTTGGATGCAAGGAGCAGATTATGGTTATGCCAATACGCCGGTAATTAACGATAGAGATGCTGCAATGACCTATAAAGATATTGTTTTGTATGATGATTTTAAGCGGCAGGATGTTTGGTTTCCTATAAGTAATATGATGACGCATGGTATTATTAAGGGAAATTTGGCCACTATTGGAGGAAATGATGATCCACTTGCTAAGTTTTCGGATGATGTGGTTTTCTATTTTGCCAGAGGTGTTACCATGTATGAATTATATCTTTCGCCCGACTTATTACAACCTAACGAGTGGAAAGTTCTTAGTCAATCCATTCATTGGGCCAAACAACATTTTAGTTGGTTAGATAAAACCTATATGGTAGGCGGTAACCCAATGAATGGTAACGCTTATGGCTTTGTGCATTTTAAAGAGAGTAGTGGTATTATTGCTGTTCGTAATCCTAGAATTGAATCGCAACAATTAACAATAAATTTGTCAACAATGTATGGAATGGCTGATACAGCCGCTTCATTGGTATTAGAAAGGGTGTATCCTAACCATTGGATATCTCCTAATTTATATGCTTCCGGTGCTACCATTGTTCTTCCTTCATTACAAGGATTTGAAGTGGCAGTATACAAAATATATCCTTTGCAAAATGCAGATAAACCTTTACTAGCCAATGCTATTATGCAACCCCTTAAACAAAATGCTCATTCGCAGCATTGGCAGTTACTTAATACAACGGGTAAGTTAATGCTTCTAAATCCTTGGTTGGTGGATGGCATAACAGTAGATGGTAAGAAACAAAATATTAATAATATTTCTATAGACAATAATTTTAATCCTACACCTATTGCTACTAATGTTTTAATTCATACAAATACAATTAATGGCGCACTTACTGTAAATAATAAAAATATAACTACCCGAATAGTAGTAATGTTACAGCCTGATAGTACCAATATAGAGCAGCCATTTCCCGATATTGAATGGGTATTAAATGGAGAAAAAATTAAACCAACAATACAACAACAAGATGGGCATTGGGGCAGTTATTCTTTTGTTTTTAATACCATAGGAAAACAAACATTTCAATTTAAAATTAATGGTAATAAAAAAACAAAGCAATGGCGGGGAATTGCTTCTGTATGGGCCATTGCACAACAAAGAGGGCACTCAAATAATATTGTTATTACAACGCATCGGGCAGTGCAGAATGAATTAATGTTACCTAATCCATATGAAGAAGGTACATTACAATCTACATTTTTATTGGCTTCCGGCGTTATTGAATTATAAAAGGAGGCATATTAGATTAATTAACATGCCTCCTTTTATAATCTGGCGTAGAATCTTAGCTTATTTAGAATGAATAGCCAACAATTCTGTTATAGATTAATACCGCCACTTACTTCAATTCGCTGACCATTTATCCAGCGTGCCTCTTCGCTGCATAAAAATGCCACAACGCTTCCAATATCTTCAGCAACGCCTACCCGTCCTAAAGGCGAAAGACCGGCTAATCTTTCTTTCATTAAAGGATTATTTCTAATAGCACCATGATTAAAATCGGTTTCTATAGGCCCCGGAGCTACTACATTGGCTCTAATTCCCTTATGGCCTAATTCTTTGGCTACATATCGGGTAAATACTTCCAATGCTCCTTTCATGGAGGAGTAAACTGAATAACCGGGATTGCAATAGCGGGTTGTACCACTGGAAATATTGATAACACAACCACCATTATTGATAATGGGTATACATTGTTGGGTTAAAAAATAAACAGATTTAAAATGAACGTTTAGAAATTCATCAAACAATGCTTCGGTAACCTGTTCAAATGGAACAGTGGCTCCCATGCCGGCATTGTTAATTAAATAATCAAAATGGCTGGTTTGAAAATGATTTAGTAAAGCATTTTTGAGCGTAGATACAAACACTGGAATGGTTGATGTATCGGAAAGATTTAGGTGTAAAGCCAGTGCTTTTACTTGTAATTGTTCTAATTCTTGTACAGTTTGATTAGCCTTATCTTTATTTTGTTGATAGGTTATAATAATGTTAATGCCTCTGCGGGCTAAATTCAACGCCATATCTTTCCCTAAACCACGACTACCTCCGGTAACTAGTGCAATAGAATTTTGATTCATAAAATAATTTTATGCAATTAACAATATAACGGTTGTATAGTTCTGCCTAAATCATTTTTATACAACTTTTATGAAATGCTATTCCAAATTTTTTTCAGGTTTTGCATACTGGTGGTAATACTAGCAAATGGATCAGCCGGATTATCGTGTTCCACAAAATAATATTGCATACCGGAAATTTTAGCGTGTTCAAAAATATTTTTAAAATCAACAATTCCTGTACCAACCGGTTGTGGTTTTTCTAAATCTTTGTCTATATCTTTTACATGCCATAACTTAAAACGGCCTGGATTTTTTTCAAAAAGAGTAACCGGATGTATGCCTGCTTTTGTTGCCCATGCTAAATCAAGCTCCAATGCAATGGGCGTTTCTTTTAAAATAATATCATAAGGCAAAACACCATCTACTGCTTTAAATTCAGTATAGTGGTTGTGATAAGCAAAATGAATACCTGCTTTTTTGCAGGCCTCATCTGTTTTATTTAAAATAGAAATGGCCGATTTTATTTCCTCTGTTGTATTGAGTGGGATGCTGGCACATACCAAATAAGGTATTCCTCCGGCTGCGGCATCATCTATCAATTCCTGCATATTGTCCCGCAGATTTTTCATGGGCGGAATGGTAATAGGTTTACCATCCGGACCGGTGGGCATTTTTCTGCCGGGCGGTAGCTGAAATGGTGCACCCAATACATGATGCGATTTCCAAGATAACCCTTTGTCCTTTACTATTGCAGCAAATTCTTGGGGTTTCATACCATAATAACCTCCTTTTTTACTAAAAGCCGATTCAATATTTTGATAACCGATGGCTGCAATTTTTTGTAAAGTACCGGCAACATCGGCATCAATAACATTAAAAAAGGTGTATAACTGCACACCGGCAGGTGGCATTGGCATCCAGTTTAATTCTGTGCCAAGTGTTTTAGAAATGGCTAAACCACTTAAAGCAGCAAGCCCGGATGTTTTTAAAAAATCTCTACGTTTAAGCATATCGTTAGGTTTATTAATTAAAGGTAGAGATTTGTTTGTATAGCTTGTAGGTAAGCCAATATTATTGCACTTTGGATTATGCTATTTTCTGTACAAGCACAATCGTGAAAGTAGTTATTGATAGTACTTATAGTAGTTGCTTATTTTAAAACAGTTTTTTATTTTTTTGATAATTATCAAACTTTGCAGAATCCCTACTGTAAAATCGCCTTTTATATAGAATGATAGAATAGAAAAATGGATGCATCTGCATTTCATTATTAAATAATAAACCAAGCCCCTTTATACTGTATAAAAAATTATACAAAGCAATACTATGAATAGGGATCGATAAGCAATTTTTAATTGCAGAAAAAAGAAGAAGGTTGTACATTTCAATACCTTAATTACTGCCACATGAAATATCTTGCTCTTTTAACAATAGGGTTGTTATGTATACTTCCAACACTATTCGCGCAACATTGGATATCATTATTTAATGGTAAAAACCTGAATGGATGGGAACCGGCTTCGGGGTCAGCCAAATTTTCAGTTAAAGATGGAATGATTGTAGGAGAAACAGTAGTGGGCTCGCCCAATAGCTTTTTAAAAACAAAAAATACATATAGTAATTTTATTATAGAATTAGATGCAAAATTACCTGATAGTACCTCTAACTCAGGTGTTCAAATTCGTAGCCATATCAATACTGAAGGAAGGGTTTATGGGTATCAATATGAATTAGATCCATCTGCCAGAAAATGGACAGGTGGCTTGTATGATGAAGCGCGACGTGATTGGTTATATCCACTTAGCCTAAATCCGGAAGCACAAAATGCTTATTTATCAGGTCAATTTAATCATATTAAAATTGAATGTATTGGCCACGAAATTAAAACATGGATTAATGGTGTGCCTGCTGCTTATTTAGTAGATACATTAGACACCAATGGCTTTATTGCACTGCAAGTACACAGTATTGGTAACAATGCAGCTTTAGCAGGCCAAAAAGTTTATTTTAAAAATATTCGAATACAAACCGAAAACATTAAACCTACTACAATTAGCAAACCCATGTACGTTGTAAATAATATACCCAATTATTTAAGTGCAACTGAAAAAAAATGGGGTTGGAACTTGTTGTTTAACGGAATAAATAGTGATGGGTGGCGTGGAGCTTATAAAGACCACTTCCCTAAAACAGACTGGCAAATAAAAGATGGAATGATAACCGTATTGTCATCACAAGGAAATGAAGGAGGAAACGGCGGCGATGTGGTTACATTGAACCAGTATAGTGCG
>JAGWPI010000036.1 GCA_028877005.1 Bacteroidota bacterium
CTTACCACTATATTAGCAAAAACGAAACATATGCATGCCTGGCAAAAAGGAATTATTGTAGCAATTGAGCCCGAAACTAATTTCACCAAAAAATTTTTTATTCAACTGCCTGAAACTGAAAAATTTGATTTTATACCGGGTCAATTTGTTACATTAGATTTACCCATTCATGAGCAAAAAAATAAAAGATGGCGCAGTTATTCTATTGCTTCAGCACCTAATGATACCAATATCATTGAATTAATTATTGTATTACTAGAAGGCGGATCCGGTACAAATTATTTGTTTAATGAAGCAAGTGTTGGAACCGAATTATTGATTCGTGGTCCACAAGGAAAATTTACATTACCGGAAAAAATTGATAAAGATATTTATCTTATTTGTACAGGTACAGGCATTGCCCCTTTTCGCTCAATGATACAATATATTCATGCACATAAAATACACCATCAAAACATACATTTAATATTTGGTTGCAGGAAAAAAACAGATGGCTTGTACTTAAATGAATTGAATAAACTAAGTAAAATAGAGCCTGGCTTTTATTTTCATACTTGCTTTTCAAGAGAAACGGAAATAAATGAAGAGCGATGTTATACCGGATATGTGCACCAAGTATATGAGCAATTATTGGCTAATGAAAAAAAACCTGCCGCATTTTATTTATGTGGTTGGAAAAATATGATTGATGAGGCTAAGGAAAAAATTACGGCATTGGGTTATGACAGAAAAGATATTCATTTAGAATTATATGGATAAAAAAAGCTACTTCATTGATTGAAGCAGCTTTTCTCCTATGTATTCAAAAAAATTAATGATGATGGTGGTGTAATTTAGTAGCAAACTCTTCAGCGCTAATTATTTCCTCTGTTTTATTTACTTTTTCAGCAACTGCAGTAAACATTTTTTCTGTCGCAATTCTGTGATAACTATCTTCCATAAATTTCCGATCCTGCATCATTCTATTGGCATAATCTTCCACCCATTGTTGGTTATCGCCCATATTAATTTGTCCGCCTAAATATTGCAATAATTGTTGTTTTGCTAAATTACGAATATCATCAGGTAGCACTTCAATCTTATTATCCATGGTTAGCTGATTACTAATTAAAGTCCATTTTAATTGTTCCTTGAAGGTTGGGAATTCACTTTCAACTTCTTCTTGGGTTTTTGGTTTTTCACCACTTACTTGTAACCAACGCTTTAAAAAGGTATCAGGAAATTGAAAATTAGTATGCTCTAATAATTGATGATAAATTTGATCATGAACCTGATTAAGGGACTGGGCTTCATAATAGCCTTCAATTTCTTTTTTAACAGCCTCTTTAAATGCATCAAGTGTAGTAATGGCTTTTCCTGGATAAACAACTTCAAAAAAAGCTTCATTTAGTTCAGGCCTTTCTACTAACCCAACTTTTGAAATATATAATTTAAAGTATTTGCTTTCATCTTCTTTTTTGCCTTTTTCTAAACCTAAATCAGACAAAATAAAATCCATTTCCTTATCGTCAAATGCTTTTTTTAACTGTAGTTGCACAGTATCGCCTATTTTTTTACCTAACAAATTTTTTCTGAATTTTTCAGTAAAGTATTTTACTAAAAGTGAATTTTCTTTAGTAATACCACCTTCTAACTCATTTCCTTCTTTATCAGTTTCTACAAATTTTACATTCAACACATTATCATCACCGGTTACCATTTCAGGCTCAGTCATTTTTCCGTTGCGAACTTGCAAGCGGTCAATTTCTTGTTCTACCATATCATCGGTAACCAATACTTTGTATTGTTTTACATTTAATTGTGCTATGTCAATTGTCACTTGAGGCTTTAAACCAACTTCAAAAGAAAAAGAATATTCAGATGGGTGGTTCATGTCGAGTGCAGGATTCCCATTTTCCAGCGGCAGTGGTTGAGCAAATATGTCGAGTTTCTCATTTTCCAAATAATCCAATAAAGATTTTTCAACTTGGCGCATTACTTCTTCATTAAATACACTTTGGCCATACATTTTTTTGATTAATCCGGCCGGAATCATTCCTTTTCTAAAACCGGGAATATTGGCTGTTTTTGCGTATTTTTTTAAACTTTTTTCAAAACCATCTATATAATCCTCTTTAGAAAGAGTAACAGTGATTTTATCGTTTAAAACACTCAGATTCTCTCGGGTAACATTTGCCATAATTGCGCTGTTTGTTGTTTTCCTATTTTAAAAAAATCCCCCTTAAAAAAGAGGAATGTAAAGTATTGGTGCGGATGGAGGGGGTCGAACCCACATGCCTTGCGGCGCTAGATCCTAAGTCTAGTGCGTCTGCCAATTTCGCCACATCCGCATTCGGGGACGCAAAAGTAAGGTTTTTGCTGAATAAAGGAAAGTTTGATTTTTTAGTTATTAAAAATCAGCAATTCTTTCATTGTTGTTTACAGATTCAGTTGCTTAATGAGAATATTTAAATAAATGTTATAACCTGTATTTTTTATCTACAGCCATGTTATTCCATGCATCTTTTATAGTCATATATAGGAACAACAAAAAATGAAGATCATGAAAAAATTAACAATAGCTGTATTTGCTCTTCTGTTAGTAACAGGCGCTACAGCAGCCGTTAAACCACATTTTGGCGGTATGAGAGACAGAGATGATTTTATTGGGGGCGGTAAAGGCCGCACTACTGTTATAGTAGGTGGTGGTTATGCACCACTTTATAACCCTTATTTTGGTATGGGATTGGGATTTGGTTACGGATTTGGCTATCCTTATTATGGATTTGGCTATCCTTATTATGACTATGGTTATAATTATCATGCCCGACCTTCTAAATTAGATCAGGAGATTATGGATATTCAACATGATTATGCACAAAAAATTAATTCTGCCCGTGCAGATGATAGCTTAACCGGTAGAGAAAGAAGAGCCACCATTAGAGAGTTAAAATTAGATAGAGATCAAGCTATTAGTAATGCAAAAAAGAATTATTACAAACAAGGTACAACCGGTTATAACAATCAACCCACTTATTACAATGGCTATAATGGGAATAACAGCACAAATTAAATAAAGTAAACAACCGGCCAAATGTGCAGAATTGAAACAGTGATAGAAAAAGGCCGGTTTTTTTAAAAATAATTATTTCTATGATAACCTTGCAGGCATTGCTTTTTTAAAGCAATGCCTTTTTTATTCTTTAAGGTAAACTCTTTTTACGCGTTGGCTAATACCCGTTAAAATTTCATAAGTTATAGTTCCGCACCATTTTGCAACTTCTTCTACGCCAATATGTAATCCAAAAATTTCAACGGTATCGCCTTCTTTTACATTGGGAATATTGGTAACGTTTATCATGGTCATGTCCATACAAACACTTCCAATTACAGGTGCAAGTTGGTCGTGAATAAATACATAACCAACTCCATTACTTAATCGCTTGCTAAAGCCATCGGCATAACCAATGCGAATGGTAGCAATTACAGTAGGAGAATTTACTATTGCAGTTCTATTATAACCTACGCTATCACCGGGCTGCAAATGTTTAATTTGTGCGATGGTAGTTTTTAAAGATGCAACTGTTTTTAAAGTAATGCCTTGTTCATGTATATTATTAACTCCATATAAACCTATACCCAAACGCACCATATCATAATGCATATCTTTATGTCTAACAATAGCAGCTGAATTAGCAATGTGGCGTAAAAATTTATAATTTAGGGTTTGCTCAATAACATTGCTAAATGTTATAAAAAAATCATGTTGTTGTTTTGTAAAAGCATCATGTTCTGGATTTTCGGCAGAAGCTAAATGTGAAAAAACAGATTTAACCCACATGGTTTTGTGGGTTTTTAAATATTGAGATAATTTTTGTGCATCTGAAATTTCAAAACCTAGTCTATGCATGCCTGTATCCACCTTAATATGAACCGGAAATTGTTCAATGCCTTGTTCCATTAAGAAATAATGCAACTGAAAATATAATTCAAAAGAAAAAATTTCCGGTTCCAAACTATATTCTATTAAAGCATTAAATCCATTTTCTTCAATATTCATTACCATTATAGGCAAAGTAATACCGGCTTTACGTAAAGTTATTCCCTCATCAATATAGGCTACAGCTAAATAATCAGTTCCATAAAACTGTAAAACTTTTGCTACTTCTACACTACCACTTCCATAGCCAAATGCTTTTACCATGGCCATAGTTTTGGTGGTAGGTTTCAATAATTGCTGATAAGCCCTTAAATTATGAGCTAGTGAAGATAAATTAACTTCCAATATAGTTTGGTGCACTTGCTGTTCTAAAACAGCTGCAATTTGCTCAAATGCATATTTACGAGCTCCTTTTAATAAAATATATTCCGATTGAAATGAAAATCGAAACATTTGTTGCAGAAATTGGGCCGTATCAGTAAAAAACCAAGTTTCGTTTGCTGCCTGTTTTAAAATAGATTGATAAGCTATACTATTTGTACCAATAGCAATGCATCTATTTATGTGTTTTTGTTGGAAAAGCTGTACTACCTTCTGGTACAAATCTTCCGGAGGCAGGCCCGACTCTAAAAAATCAGAAATAATTACAGTTGTTTTATTACCTGAGGCTTGCTGTTGCAAATAATCTAATGCAATAGCTAAAGAGTCAATATCATTGCTGTAGCTATCATTTATAATGGTGCAATCTTGTATTCCTTTTTTTAATTGCA
>JAGWPI010000037.1 GCA_028877005.1 Bacteroidota bacterium
CAGTGGTTGCTTACCCATGTGTGGTCATGGCACCATAGGTACTGTTACCATTGCAATACAAGAGGGTTTTATATTACCTAAAAAACCCGGCTTTTTAAGGCTAGAAACTCCTGCCGGTTTGGTGCCAATAAAATATAAGTTACAAAATAATAAAGTTGTAAGTGTGCAATTAACAAATGTACCCTCTTATTTGGCTGCTACTGATATTCCCATTTTTTGTGAAGGATTGGGTAATTTATTGGTAGATGTAGCATTTGGTGGGAATTTTTATACAATTATAGATGTACAACCTAATTTTAAAGGTTTAGAATATTATTCAGCCGATCAATTAATTCATTTTGCACAAATCATTAAAAAAGTAATTAATGACACACAATATTTTGTGCATCCGGAAAACGAAACCATTAATGAATGCAGCCACGTGTTATTTAGTGGAAAGGTTTTAAACCCTCAATCCACTGCAAGAAATGCTGTAGTATATGGTAAAAAAGCAATTGATAGAAGCCCTTGTGGTACCGGCACTTCTGCAAGAATGGCGCAATGGTATGCAAAAGGTCTTTTGAAAAAAGGGGATGTTTTTATTCATGAAAGTATCATTGGCTCTGTTTTTAATGGTACTATTGAAGAAGAATTAACTATTGCAGGTATGCCTGCTATTAGACCGGCTATTGAAGGATGGGCTAAAGTATTTGGGTACAACACTATTCAGATTGATACAGAAGATGACCCTTATGCACTTGGATTTCAGGTTTTATAATCAGTACAAATTTTACTATGAATGTAATTGTAATAGGTGGAGGCATTATTGGTTTAAGTAGTGCTTATTTTCTAGAAAAAGCGGGGCATACGGTAACGGTAATTGATCAAACAGATATGCTAAACAACTGCTCTTATGGTAATGCAGGCTATGTTTGTCCTAGTCATTTTATTCCTTTAGCAACTCCCGGAATTGTAAAGCAGGGTTTAAGATGGATGCTCAATGATACCAGTCCATTTTATGTGCAACCACGTATCAGTCTTTCTTTGATAGATTGGGGCATTAAATTTATGAAAAGTGCCACACCTGAAAAAGTGGATATGGCTGCTATTCCTTTACGTGATATTGCTTTGTTTAGCCAACATATGTATGAAGCGATGGCACAGCAACCCGGATTTGATTTTGCTTATGAACATAAAGGATTATTAGAAATTTTTCAAACAGAAAAAGGAGCCGAACATGCTAAGCATACTGTTGAAAAAGCCCATCAGTTGGGATTGTTAGATACAGAATTATTAGATTATGATACATTACAGGCTATGGAGCCTCAAACCAAATTAAATGCTTTGGGTGCTATTTACTTTAAATGCGATGCACATTTATATCCCAATAAACTTATGCATCAATTATTGCAGCATTTGCGCAAGAAAAATGTAACTTTTTTAAAAAATGAACCTGTTCTTCAATTTAAAACATTTCAACACAAAATAACTGCTATCATTACCCCACAAAGTTCTTATAATGCCGATGCATTTGTTTTAGCTACCGGTTCTTGGAGCCGTGAATTAGCGGCACAACTTCAACTTTCTCTTCCATTAATGCCTGGCAGGGGATATTCAGTAACACTCGAAAATTCACCCTACCACATTAACTATCCTGCCATATTATTAGAGGGTAGGGCAGCATTAACACCTATGGATGGAAATAAAATTCGTTTTGGTGGTACCATGGAAATTACTAAAACAACTACACCACCTAAAATGAAAAGAGTAACCGGACTATTGCAAGCAGTTCAACGATTTTATCCGGAATTTACAATACCATTACCACCAAAAGAGCAAATTTGGTTTGGTTTTAGACCTTGTTCTGCAGATGGACTTCCATTTATTGGAAAACCCAAACAATGGAATAATTTAGTGGTTGCAACCGGTCATTCTATGTTGGGGCTCAGTTTGGGTGCCGGAACAGGTAAATTGGTCACCGAAATTATCAATGAACAAAAATCATCTATTGCGCTGGATGCATTTCGAGTAAACCGGTTTGATTAATTCTGTATTTGCAAATTTTACTACAATGTTTCAAATATTTTATTATTGCATAAAACCTGTTTTTGTTGAGTTTCAGCGCACTGAAATTTCGGTTAATAAATTTTTAATCTTTAATTTAATAATCTATAAAAATGGTAGACTATATTTGCCTA
>JAGWPI010000038.1 GCA_028877005.1 Bacteroidota bacterium
AAAACAATTAAAAATCTCATTATTTCTTAAATAACTTTTAATAGTCTGTAATTTATTATTATGGTGTTGTGTTTATTATATAAAATTCTTATTGTTGTATAGTGATTTATTCATACTAAATTAAAAATTGACGCATTATTGGCAGGTATTTTAGTAATGACCGGTTTATATTCCATAAACCTCATCATTATGGGCCGCTCAAATATTCCTTTAATAAACTTACCCTCTGCCTTTTCATATATTCATGTATTTAACAATACAAATTACAATACATTGCTAACGGGCCTATTGGTTATTGGATTATTTGCACTACTGCTTTGGTTTATTTTATTAACTGATTTTGGAATTGCCATGCGGGCTACCGGCAATAGTAGCAGCATGACTAGATCGCTTGGTATTAATAATAACCGAATGAAAATAATTGGATTGGCAATGGCGAATGCATTAACAGCCCTCAGCGGCTCATTAGTAGCCCAGTACCAAAACTTTAGCGATATTAATATGGGTATAGGTATAGTAATTGTAGGCTTGGGCTCTGTTTTAATTGCAGATGCACTTCGCATTTGGTTGAATGTTGTTGCTATTGGCTGGCAAATTGCGTTAGTAATTGCCGGCAGCTTTATCTTTCAAATGGTACTAGCTGTAACCTTAGCAATGGGCGTTGATCCCAATGTGTTGAAGCTGGTAACTGCATTATTTGTATTACTTATTGTTGCTTTACCCAGAGTAAAAAATGTATTGACACATCAAAATGAATAATTTATTTTGAGCATGATAGTATTAGAAGGAGTAACAAAGATATTTAATCCTGGTAGGGTAAATGAAGTAATGGCATTGAATAACATTTCATTGCAAATACAACAAGGAGAATTTGTAATTATCATTGGTGCCAATGGTTCAGGAAAAACAACTTTATTTAATACCATTGCGGGCGCCGTTATACCAACCAAAGGAAAGGTATTTATTGGGGGTGAAGATGTAACTTATTTACCTGATTTTAAAAGAAGCAAGTGGATAGCTCGGGTATTTCAAAATCCCTTTGATGGTACTGCCCCTGATTTAACAATTTTAGATAATTTTAGATTGGCAGCGTTACGAACACAAAGTAAACATCTGAAAATAGGTATTAATTCAACTTTTAAGAAAAAAGTGCAACAAACAATTGCTCGATTAGGTTGGGGACTAGAGAATAAATTAAACCAACCTATGGGCACATTATCCGGCGGACAAAGACAAGCACTTACACTATTAATGAGTATTATGGATACTACTAAAATTTTATTGTTAGATGAGCCCACTGCGGCATTAGATCCTAAATCGGCAACTATTATTTTAAATACAGCTCAATCACTGATTGAAGAATTTCACTTAACCGCTATTTTCATTACACATAATTTAAAAGATGCACAGCAATACGGCAACCGCTTATTACAAATACATGAAGGAAAGTTAGTGCGTGATTTAGATGCAGATGCCAAACAAAAGCTTTTACTTCAAAATATGTATGAGTGGTTTGGTTAAACTATTGTATTATCATTTATTTAAGTTGGCTAACGTAAATGTATTGCTGCCACCATGCAAAAAATAGCTTTTATTTTGCCAAACAAATTTCCCTCTAATGGTTAACGGTAACTGAATTTGTATGAACCATTTATTTTGTTGCTTTTGATAATCTACCTTTATCATTCCATCCGGATGCGGTATAGAGCCACTAATAGAAGTAATACTACCTAAATGAGGTGTAATCAATACTTTTTTAAAACCTGGTGCATCACTATCTATACCTAAAATTGTTCTAAAAACTTCAATATTTGGGCTGGCACCCCAAGCATGACAATCAGATCTTGAACCACTTACATCTGATGTTTCGGCCCATGTGGTTAATCCCATTGCAATATTTTTTTTCCATATATCTAACCACTGTAAATAATCATTTCCCAAACCAGCCATTACCAAAGCTAAATGTAAATAATACTTAAAATAAATAGATGCCGGCGCCATTTTTGTTTGATGCAGTAATTGTTGTGCCAAATCAGTTGCCTGTTTACCGTAAATAGTATGGGTTAAAATAGCCAAAGCATTGGCATGTTGAGAAAACAAGTTACCATCATCAATATCAGAAAACATGCTTTCTTCACTGCGCCAATATTTCTTTTTAATGGTTAACTGCAGTTGCACGGCTTTTGCATTATATAATTTAGCATAAGCCGGTAGTCCTAATTGCTTTTCTAGTTGCGCCGCTAATTGATAGGCCCACAACAACTGCAAATCTAATACAGCAGATGTTCTATCCTCGGAATAAGGTGCTGTACCTCCACTCCATCCACTATATCCATCTACCCAATCAGTAAAATTCCAATAAGGAACATTTTTGAGTGAACCATCTTTTTGTTGGTATTGTTGAAAAAACCACAAAATATTTCTTACACCCTGTAATTTATTAGCTATAAAAGCGCTATCACCGCGGTATTTCCAATAATCAGCAAGCATTCCAATATACCAAAGCGAGAAAGTTGGTATTTGTTGTGGGGTATAGGAGGGATGCCTGCTCAGTGTAATACCTTCTGCAATTCTAGAATGATCCATTTGATTCAAGGCATTTCGCATCAAACGATCATCGCCACTATTGTATAAACCCACCAATGCTTGTATACGGCTATCGCCAATATATTGCAATTCTTCATAGTAAGGACAATCCATAAATGTTTCTATTGCACATAAACGAGCAGTATGCCATCCTATTGTTATAATTTTTTGCAAAATTGTATCTGTTGTTCGTACACTTGCTTTTTGTTGATATGGATACCCAATAAAAGTATTATACAAATCTTCTATTGTAATGGGTTCACTTTGTGTGGTTATATTCAGTTGAATATATCTAAAAGTTCGCCATGCCAATGAATTAAATACTTGATTGGCGGCACCCGAAGAAATGATACTATCTTTTCTTCCTAACATTATTTTATTGACAATAGTATTTCGATTTCCCTTTTCAAGTGTGGGATTGCCGTTTTTATCTTTTTCAAATAATGCTTCTGCATAAATACAGGTTATCGTTGCACCATTTCCTCCTGAAAATAACATATGTATAAAAGCATTGGTTAATTCACCCTGATCTAGTAAAATAGAAGCATTAGTATTAGCCGGAACCCGAAAAGCAGCTTGTCCATTTAAAAAATTATATGAAATATTTACACCAATGGCACTACGTATAGCAGTCATTCGTTGTTTCTTTAATTCCATAGCAGGTAATGCATCGGGAACTAACATCCATTCATTAATATCACCTATTCCTTTGGGCTTAGCACCCGACCATCCAATTTGCTGTGCAGGCAACCATTGGCTATCATCAAAATTATTTTGTTGCCATTGGAGTGGTAATTGATGCATATCAACTATTTCACCTGGCCCTGCTACATAATAGCCACTATAACCAATACCCGATAAAGGGGCATAGGCATTACACACTAAACTCTTCCAAGAAGCGTTGGTATTTATAATTTGTTCGGCTACACCGTCACCAACCAAAACAAAGCCGGTTTTATGTGAAATTTGCGCCTCTGGACGAAATAGGCCCTCATTCCATACCTCAGCAGCAATTAAATTTTTTCCTGATTTTAAGTAAGGTGCAATATTTATTGTGGCATATTTCCAATAATACAAATCGCCCCTAGCCGGGCCTAAACTCACGAGCTGCCCATTCACATACAATTTATATCTATTATCTGCGGATACATGTATTAAAAAATGGCTTGGGTTATCCTTTAATTCAATTTGCTTTCTAAAAAAATATACACCATAGGAATAAGGTGCTGTGCCGGGTGCCTCAATCCAAAATGCAGGCCAAGTTTTTTGTAACAATTCAGCATTAATTTGCTGAGCACTCACATACCCACAATGAACCACAATTAGTAAACAAAAACATAGATAAGCAATTTGTTTTTTCATCATAAAAAATTAGTGATTGAAAAAATACACTATAATCAATATTTTATATTACAGGAGCCCATCCGGGTTCATAAGTTCTACCCCAAAGTGCCATAGCTTCCGAATCATCCAATATATGGCCGTTAGAGACATCACAATACAATGTACGGCCTATCCTTTGCGCAATATTAGCAAGATGGCATAGTAAAACACTTTTACTGCCTTCCGTAACCGGTGAAGTAATTTTAGTTTCGCCACGTACTGCCTGAATAAAGTTACTAAAATGATAAAAATCTAAATTGCCATTGGCACTAACCTGATTAGATGGGTCAGCTACTACTTCACTTTTTACTGCTTTCATCAATTTATTATCTTTATCATAAATAGCATAATCACCACCACCCTTATTAACCAAAGTACCTTTATCTCCATAAATAATAAAACCTCTGCCGGCACCTTCAACAGGATAAATATTGCAACTCCTGCTTTCCCAAGTAATGGCTTTTTGGTGGTCAAATTCAAATCCGGCTACTTGTGTATCGGGGGTTTGCCAATCATCTTTAAAGGCATAGCGTCCTCCACTTGATGAAACTTTGCTTGGATAATCAACATTCAAAAACCAACGACAACAATCTATTTCATGTGTGCCATTATTACAAGACTCGCCGGTACCCCAATGCCAAAACCAATGCCAGTTATAATGTATCAAATTATCATGATAAGGTTTTCTAGGTGCAGGCCCCTGCCATAAATCATAATCTAATGTAGCAGGCACAGGTACTACCTTGCCAAAGCCAATGCCGGTTCTATTATTGGCATACCATGCTTTGGCAAAATAAGTATTACCAATTATACCGTTGTGTACTAAGCCTACTGCTTCTATTAAACTTGGGAAAGACCTACGCTGATTACCCATTTGAATGAGTTTTCCATACCGCTGCATGGCGGTAACAATCATTTC
>JAGWPI010000039.1 GCA_028877005.1 Bacteroidota bacterium
AATCCATTAGAATTGGATACAACTGTTTTAGCCTTTAATGCCAGTAATAAAATTTATTCATCTGCCTATAGTGAAAATAAACAACGCATTACATTTTTTAAAATTAATACCAAAAGCGATAAGCAATATGTAGTAACCACTTTGCTATTTAATCCAGATTTAAGCTTATTGCATAAAAGCGTATTAAATGTGCCCATGCCTGAAAAAAATGATTATCTCACTGCTTTTGAATTAGACAATCAAGGTAATCTGGCATTTTTGCGTGCATGGGGTACATCGCAAAATGATAATATTATTGGGTTAGATTTTATTTTTAAACCTGCAATGGAAGATGCGGTAATTACAACACCATTAAATGTAAAAGGCTTATTCTTAGATGATTTACATGTAAAGTTTGATAATGAAAACCATCATTGTTTAGTAACCGGCTTTTTTGCTAAACAAAGAAGGGGCAATGTAGAGGGCTTGTATAACTATATTTGGGACGAAACCAAGCAAATGCCTTTACATGCGGGTATTCTTACATTTAATGATGAGTTAAGGAATGATGCCAGAGGCGAAAGTAGTATGCGTAATGCTTTTAATAATTATTATATCCATAATATTATTATGCGTAAAGATGGGGGTTACCTGCTTACGGCAGAATCGGCTTATTCATCTTCAAGAGGTAATCCCTACAATAGATGGGATTACATGTATGGTTCTCCTTTCTTTAATCCTTATGATTATTATTATGGATATGGATATGGAGGCATGGGTATGATGGGCTCATATTTTTACCCTTGGTCATTTGGCAGCCCTATGTACAATGTTAACCGATTTTTTGCGGATAATATCATGATACTTTCATTTAATCCGGGCGATTCATTGGAATGGAGTAATGTTATTCATAAATCACAGTATGATGATAACTCGGATGCTTTTATTGGATACGCTTTATTAAATGCTGGAGATCAATTGCACTTTTTGTTTAATACTGTAGAGCGTCGTCAGTCTTTATTAACCGACCAAAGTATTACCCCCGATGGACAAATTGTGCGAAATCCTTTATTTAAAAATTTAGATAGGGGCTATCAGTTTATGCCACGACAGGGCAAACAAACCGGCCTAAGGCAAATGATTATTCCTTGTCAATACCGCGGTTATATTACATTTGCCAAAGTTGTTTTGTAATATAAAATTGGCAACGTGGTAAATTTATTCAGGAGTAAATCATATAGTGGTATTGTATTTTTGGCTTTGTTGTTTTTAATAGTACATGCTCACTTTTTTGTGGATGTACCTATTATTACTACACCCACCCACAGTGGTTTTTTTGAAGTACTGATTCAACAATATGTGCAGCCGTTACCCGGATATTTATTATTTATAATATATAGTGTTTTGGTACTTCTGCAAGCTATTCGGTTTAATTTGGCTTTAAATAATGCACACATGTTCCAACAGTCGGGCTACACCAGTGGTATGGCTTATATTTTGTTAACAGGATTTTTGCCGGAATGGAGCCATATTAGTGCGGCTTTATTAGCCAATACCTTCATTATATGGATATTTATAAAATTGATTAGATTATACAACAATCCTGCTCCTAAAACGTTATTATTTAATGTTGGTTTAATTTCGGGTTGTACAATTTTATCTTATCATCCTACCATTACACTTGTACTGGTTATATTTTTTGCTCTATTAATTGTAAGACCCTTTCGTGCAGCTGAATGGATGGTTCTGCTAATTGGCTTAGTTTTTCCTTATTATGTAGTTGCAGCTTTTTTATTTATTACCAATCAAACCGGTAATATAAAAGGTATTTTACCCAATTTTCAGTTGGCATGGCCCTTACAAATGCCTTCCTATTGGTTAGGCATTAGCATTGGCTATGTGTTGTTACTGTTTTTACCTTCTTTTTATTATTGGCAATTACATGTAAACAGAATGGTTATTCAAATTAGGAAAAACTGGATGATTGTATTGGTATTGTTAATGGTTAGTTTATTTGGCCCTTTTTTGTTTGCTTATGCCGGCCTTACAGCCGCATTTGTATGGATTATTCCATTGTCTGCTTTTTTTGCCAATTATTTTCTATATGCTAAAAAAACATGGTTACCCAATTTGTTTTTTTGGCTGGCTTTATTATTGATTTTCCACAATAATTGGTTATTAGGTAAAATTTAGCAATACTTAGGGCCGGCAATTGTAAATTTGCAACATTGTAATGTTAAGGCCACCTAAACATAAATAAGCGTGGGCAAAACTAACATTGCAACTCAATTCATAAAATAAGTAATATGAAATTTGGCGTTGTTGTTTTTCCGGGATCAAACTGCGATAGGGACATGCAAGATGCATTACAGGAGGATTTAAATAAAGAAGTAATCATGCTTTGGCATAAAGACAAGGACTTGAGTATGTTTGGTACCAATGATTGCATTGTTTTACCGGGTGGTTTTTCTTATGGTGATTATTTACGTTGCGGCGCTATTGCCCGCTTTAGCCCTATGATGGAGCGTGTAATCCAATTTGCAAATAAAGGGGGAAAAGTATTGGGGGTATGCAATGGATTTCAAATTTTATGCGAAAGTGGTTTGTTGCCCGGCGTACTTCTGCAAAATAAAAACCAACAATACATTTGTAAAAATGTTACCATAACTAATGGTGTTGAAGTGTTTACTATACCCATTGCTCATGGAGATGGTAGATACTATGCTTCCGGTGAGGTTATAGAAAGTTTGCAAAAAAACAATCAAATTCTATTCCGTTATTGCGATGCAGCAGGCAATGTAGTTGAAGAAGCCAACCCCAACGGAGCTATATACAACATTGCAGGCATTCAAAATGAAGCGGGCAATGTATTTGGAATGATGCCCCATCCTGAAAGAGCTAGCTCACCATTATTGGGGAACACAGATGGGGAAAAAATATTCGAATTATTAGGCTTGTTAACTTAATGGTTCAGGCAACATAAGCTTAAACTTTTTTATCTAAAGAATTGTAATCAACGTTGTAAAAAATAATATACCATGAAAAAAATTATAGTTGTTATTACTCTTGCCATGTTTACAACATTGGCGCAAGCACAAATTAAAGACCCGGTTAGTTGGAAATATACTGCTGTTAAAAAAAATGCCAATACATATGAAATAATGATAACAGCTAATGTTGAAAAGCCTTGGCATATTTATTCTCAAAATACAGGTGCCGGTGGACCGGTACCTACCAGTTTTACATTTAAAAAAAATCCATTAATTACTGTTGAAGGTAAAACCATAGAAGTTGGCAAACTGCAAAAAGTATACGATAATAACTTTAAAACCGAAGTGCTGTACTATTCAGGTCAAGTAATTTTTAAACAAATGGTGAAATTGAAAGGTAATGTTAAAACAAACATTTCCGGTACAGTAGAGTATATGGTTTGCGATGATGTGCAATGTTTACCGCCAACTAAAAAAACATTTGATATAAAATTGTAAGTGTATATAATAAATAATTGTATCATAAAAACAGTATTTCTATAAAAATTAAACAGGGGGTGGTTATTGAATAATTGATTACTGTTTAACAAAATTACCTATAGTATCATCTTTTAATCAAATTGTTACATGAAGTATTTTTTGCCCGCATTAATATTCTTAATTGGCTTTGTTCCATTACTTCATGCCCAGCGTTCCGTACAATTTTGTTATCAGGCGCAACGATTATCAGACACTTCAGGCGTATTGAAAATACACTTAAAAAGTACAGATAGTACTGCTTTTTTTGCCGCAGAGCAATCGGCAGCAGATAATCCGTTTACTGCACAATTACATGTAGAGGGTAACGATACAATGGTTGCCACTCAAAAAGTAAAGGCAATTGGGAACCCCATTACAGAAAAAGACAATGGGGGACATATCATAACCTTATACAGAGATAGCGTTACTTTTCTGTATCCCCTGCATTTAAAAAAAGACAGCAGTACTATAAAAGGTACCTTTGTATGGCTGGGTAAAAAAGGGGAAGATTATCCTAGTAATGAAGAAAAATGGAAAGTGAATATACCCTCGGTAATTAGTATTGACAATATTTCAGCTAACACTACTGCTCCCAACCAAACATTGTGGTCTGTGTTTCTACTCACTTTTGGGGCAGGTTTATTGGCCATTATTACTCCTTGTGTTTTTCCACTTATTCCCGTTACGGTAAGTTTTTTCCTAAAACGCAGTAAAACACGAACAGAAGGTATAAGAAATGCTGTTTGGTATTCCATTTCAATTATTGCCATTTATACAATACCTACTTTATTGCTAACACTTATTTTTGGCGATACTATATTGTATACTATATCTACTTCTGCCACTACTAATTTATTATTTTTTGCTATATTTATTATATTTGCTATATCTTTCTTTGGCGCATTCGAGTTGAATTTACCCAGTAGTTGGGCCAATAAGGCCGATCAGAAAGCAGGTAAAGGTGGCTTATCGGGTATTTTCTTTATGGCATTAACCTTGGTGATTGTATCATTCTCTTGCACAGGACCCATTGTGGGTACTTTATTGGGACAAACTAGTGCAAAAGGAGTAAGTATTGCACCCGTTATAGGCATGTTGGGTTTTGGAGTAGGATTAGCTCTACCGTTTTCATTATTTGCTTTTTTCCCCTCTATGCTATCTGCATTGCCAAAAAGTGGCGGTTGGCTAAATTCAGTAAAAGTTACTTTTGGTTTTATTGAGTTGGCTTTAGCATTAAAGTTTTTATCGAATGTAGATTTAATTTATCACTGGCATTTATTGAACAGAGATGTGTTTTTGGTGCTTTGGATAGTAATATTTACTTTAATGGGTATGTATTTATTAGGGAAACTAAAATTTTCTCATGATAGTGATTTGGCTTATCTAACGGTACCCCGATTATTTTTTGCAATGATTACCTTTTCATTTGCTTTGTATTTAGTACCCGGTTTGTGGGGAGCCCCATTGCAACCTTTAAGTGGTTTTATTCCGCCTGCTACTACGCAAGATTTTAATTTAGATAATTTAAATTACAAGATTGATGATTTAAAAAATGGGCATTATATGGCTGCCCCTACGGCTACTAACCAACCTGAGCCTCCTAAGAAATATATTGATAAATTATCTGTTCCATTTGGTTTAACAGCTTATTTTGATTTGGAAGAAGGTATGGCGGCCGCTAAAATTGTAAAAAAACCTATTATGCTCGATTTTACCGGGCATTCCTGTCCTAATTGCCGCAAAATGGAAGAGCAAGTTTGGAAAAATCCCGATGTTTTAAACAGAATAAAAAACAACTTTGTATTAGTGAGTTTGTATGTGGATGAAAGCACTGAATTACCGGCACCTGAACAAGTTACTTTGCCTAATGGTGATAAATTAACTACTGTGGGAGAGAAAAACTTAAATTATGAAGTTACAAAATTTGGATTGAATGCCCAACCACTATACATGTTTTTAGACTTAAACGGCAATCCATTGAGCGATATTAAATATGGTTACAACCCAAATGTTAACCAATTTATTCAACATTTAGATGCTGTAAAACAAAAGTTTGATGCAAGTAAGTAAATATTCTAGTAACCAATAAGTTTCATAGAGTTATTTGGCCTTACAATACAATTTGGTTTTCAAGCATCATTTTCCGTAAATTAATCAGCCCATAACGCATACGACCTAAAGATGTATTAATACTGGTATTGGTTATTTTTGCAATCTCTTTAAAACTCATATCTGCAAAATGCCTTAAAATAATTACCTCTCTTTGCTCTTCAGGCAAATGTTTCAACATATCATGCAATTTTTGTCTGGTCTGAAGTTGTATTATAGAAGTATCTGCACTTTCATTGGTAAGATTTAACATGTTAAAAACATCTTTATCATCACTACTAATGATAGAGTTGCGTTTTACTTTTCTAAAATAATCTACACAAAGATTGTGTGCAATACGCAATGCCCATTGTATAAACTTACCTTCCTCATTATACCTGTTCGTTCTAAGCGTATCAATAATTTTAATAAATACATCCTGAAACAAATCTTCTGCTAAGTATTTGTCTTTAACCATGAATAAAATAGAAGTAAAAATTTTTTCCTTATGCCTATTCACCAACGTTTCTAATGCTGCCTGATTGCCTCCCTGAAAGTAAAGGATTAAATCATTGTCGAGTAAGTGTTGTAGTGATTTCATAAGTAAGATTTGTTATGGTTGCACATTTTAAAAATAACAAATTGCAATTCAAACTATAAGCCTGTTATTTTAAAAAAGTGCCTGAAATTTTTACAGCTATGGTTTACATAATTTAACAATGGTTAAATTGAACATATACAAGCAGGTGCAATATATACGGCCATTTTACAACATTGGATGGTTAGTTAATAGCTTGAAATTAAATAACATATTTTCCCCTGCAAATTAAATGAGCTAATGTTGACAACTATTTATATGTATTTAACAATATGCACATTTTAAAAGATTATTTACAACATAACTAAAGGAAATGTGTTTATTTGTTATAGATATGGCTACAAAAGAAAAAAAAAACCTAAACTCTTTGCCAAAAACTACCAAGCCTTTAGAAGATATAGTAGTAAAGGGAGCTAGAGTACATAATCTGAAGGACATTACTGTTGCATTTCCTCGGAATAAGTTTATAGTAGTAACCGGGGTAAGTGGAAGTGGTAAATCCTCATTAACCATTGATACCTTATTTGCAGAAGGCCAACGCCGTTATGCAGAAAGTTTAAGTGCTTATGCCCGTCAATTTATGTCGAGAATGGTTAAACCCGATGTTGACTATATCAAAGGTTTATGTCCGGCAATTGCCATTGAACAAAAAGTTATTACAAGAACACCCCGAAGTACGGTGGGTAGTATGACTGAAATTTACGATTATTTGCGCCTTTTATATGCAAGAATTGGAATAACCATTTCTCCCATTAGTGGAGGAATAGTAAAAAAAGATGATGTATCTGATGTTTTAACAGCAGTACAACAACTTAGTCAAGATAGTAAATGTTACTTTTTATTTAAATTTAAACAGCATATTGCCCGTTCCGTAGTAGAAGAACTAAACATTTTATTGCAAAAAGGCTTTTCTCGAATTTATTTTTCAGAGAACAGCCAAACACAATCCAATTCAGTATTGTACGCCATTGAAGATTTGTTAGAGAATGACGCAGCCATGGCAAATACATTATTTAAAAATAAAGTAACAGCCTATGTTTTGGTAGATAGAATTCGGATAAAGAAAATGGAAGAAGAAGACATTCATCGATTAACCGATTCCATCACTACTGCATTTTATGAGGGTGAAGGAGAAATGTTTGTAGAGGTGAATGAAAAAACAATCATGCATTTCAGTAACAAGTTTGAATTAGATGGTATTACTTTCGAAGAACCTGTTCCCAATTTGTTTTCATTTAATAATCCCTATGGTGCTTGCCCAACCTGCGAGGGATTTAGTCAGGTATTAGGAATTGATGAAGATTTGGTCATTCCCGATAAAACCCTCAGTATTTATGAAGGTGCAGTAGCTGCATGGAAAGGAGAAAAACTAAGTTGGTGGAAAGACCAGTTTATACAACACGCCAAAGGATTTCCCATTCATAAACCCATTGTAGATTTAACCACAGAACAATACCAACAATTGTGGAATGGAACCGGGAAAGCATTGGGCATTCATGCATTTTTTAAAGAGGTAGAAGATAACCTTTACAAAATTCAATATCGGGTGTTACTTAGTAGGTTTAGAGGCCGAACCACCTGCCCCGATTGTAATGGATATAGATTAAGAAAAGAAGCATTATATGTAAAAATAAATGGCAAGCATATTGGCGAATTATGTGCTATGCCTATTAATGATTTACAGCAATGGTTTCTGGATATACAATTAAGCGAATTTGAACAACAGGTAGCAAAAAGAATATTGCAAGAAATTATACAGCGATTACAAACCATGCTGGATGTGGGTTTGGGCTATTTAAGTTTGAATAGATTGGCAAATAGCCTTAGTGGTGGAGAAAGTCAACGTATTCAATTGGCTAGAAGCCTTGGCAGTAATCTTACCAACTCTTTGTATATTTTAGATGAGCCATCCATTGGTCTTCATGCTCGCGATACAGAAAAACTTATTAAAGTACTAAAAAATCTGCGTGATTTGGGTAATACAGTTGTAGTAGTAGAACATGATGCTTTAATGATGCGAGAAGCAGATTTTATTATAGACATGGGTCCATTTGCTGCACATTTAGGTGGGGAAGTAATTGCTATGGGCAACTATGATGCTATTATTGCTAATGAAAAGAGTTTAACAGGAAAATACTTAAAAGGCGAATTGCAAATTAAACCGCCGGAAAAGTTACGAACACCCAAGCAATTTATTACGGTAGAAGGTGCTCGTCAAAATAACTTAAAAAATATTACCATCAATTTTCCCTTACAAATGCTTTGTGTAGTAAGTGGTGTAAGTGGCAGTGGAAAAACTACCTTAGTAAAACAAATTTTATATCCGGCATTACAAAAATTAAAAGGTCAGCCGGCAGAAAAAACAGGACTACACAAAGCAATTAGCGGTGATATAAGTGCAATTGATCATATAGAAATGATTGATCAAAATCCAATTGGAAAATCTTCTCGTAGCAACCCTATTACATACATAAAAGCATATGATGGAATTAGAGATTTATATGCCCGTCAACCTTTATCTAAAATTCGAGGTTTTCAACCCAAACATTTTTCGTTTAATGTAGATGGTGGCCGATGCGATGCCTGTAAGGGAGAGGGTGAACAATTAATAGAAATGCAATTTTTAGCCGACATTCATTTAACCTGCGAAGTATGTGGCGGAAAAAAATTTAAGGAAGAAGTACTAGAAGTACATTATAAAGAAAAATCAGTTTATGATGTGTTAGAAATGAGTGTGGATGAAGCCATAGAATTTTTTAAGGAAGAAAAAAGTATTTATCAATCCTTATTGCCTTTGCAGCAAGTAGGTTTAGGGTATATTAAATTAGGGCAATCATCTAGTACTTTATCTGGCGGCGAGGCACAGCGTGTAAAATTGGCCAGTTTTTTAGGAAAAGGGAAAGGGCATGGCCATATTTTATTTATTTTTGATGAACCAACAACAGGCCTTCATTTCCATGATATTAACAAATTATTGCAATCTTTTCAAGCATTAATTCACCAAGGCCATTCCCTTATTGTAATTGAACATAATACAGATGTAATTAATTGCGCAGACTGGGTAATAGATCTTGGACCCGATGCCGGCAATGCGGGTGGATATTTGGTTTATGAAGGCCCACCTAAATCACTAAAGCAAATAAGCAAAAGTTATACGGGTAAATTCCTGTAAAAAACTTAGTTTTGCCGCTTTGAAGGGTTGATTCCTATCAAAAACATAGAAAATCAATATTTTTTTTATCAAAATTTTCATATTTCGGTTGTATAAGTATATCTTTGCAGCCCCAAAAATTGTATGTCGAAACAACCGTTGATTAAACAAGATGGAATTATTCTCGAAGCATTGAGTAATGCAATGTTTAGAGTTAGATTGGAAAATGGCCACGAAATTTTGGCTACCATTTCCGGGAAAATGAGGATGCACTATATCCGAATATTGCCAGGTGATAAGGTTGGCGTAGAGATGAGTCCATACGATTTAAGCAGGGGAAGAATTATATTTAGGTATAAATAAATGCGTAGAATTAAATAAGCGAATAGCAAAACACCTTTTTATGAAAGTAAGAGCTTCAATTAAAAAACGCAGCGCCGATTGCAAAATTGTAAAACGCAAAGGCAAGCTGTATGTTATTAACAAAAAGAATCCTCGTTATAAACAACGTCAGGGATAATTTGAAAACGAATAAAAACTAAAATTCAGATATGGCTCGTATTGCCGGTATTGACTTACCTAAGAACAAAAGAGGCGAAATTGGCTTAACCTATATTTATGGTATAGGCCCCTCTACAGCACGTTATATACTTGATAAATGTGGTATCGACTACAATAAAAAAGTGAATCAATGGAATGATGATGAGTTAACAGCTATCAGAAACACCATTACTAACGAATTTAAAGTAGAAGGCCAGTTGCGTAGTGAAGTTCAAATGAGTATTAAACGTTTGTTGGATATAGCTTGTTATAGAGGTTTACGCCACCGTAAAGGGCTACCCGTTCGTGGACAACGTACCAAAACCAACAGTCGTACTCGTAAAGGTAAACGTAAAACTGTTGCCGGTAAAAAGAAAGCAGTGAAGAAATAAATTGATGAAATATCCCTTCTTTTAGGGGTATTTCATTTTTTATAAAGGGTGTAATATTAGATCCCTGATTAACAGGAGGAGAGTTACTCCCGGATTTCGATGATCGAAATCAATTTTTTAAACCGATTACCTCAAAAAAATTATGGCAAAAACGCAAAAAGCACAAAACAGCGCAAAAGCTGCTGCAAAAAAAAGAATTGTAAAAGTAGATGCTGCCGGTGATGTTCACATCAGCGCTACTTTCAACAACATTATTATTTCTTTCACCAATAAACAAGGCCAAGTTATTAGCTGGTCATCTGCCGGTAAAATGGGTTTTCGTGGTTCTAAGAAAAATACCCCATACGCCGCACAAATGGCTGCCGCTGATGCTGCTAAAGTAGCTGCAGATGCAGGTTTAAAAAGAGTGGATGTGTATGTAAAAGGGCCGGGTGCGGGTAGAGAAGGCGCTATTCGTTCTATTGCACAAAATGGTATAGAAGTAACTTCAATTAAAGATATTACTCCTTTGCCACACAATGGTTGTCGCCCTCCCAAACAACGCAGGGTTTAATAAATGTTTATTTTTTCACAATTATAAAGGAATAAGTATTGATTTTAGATTTTTAATGATACTTGTTCGACAATAAAAAATCACAATTTAAATTAACTATGGCAAGGTACACAGGTCCCAAGACCAAAATCTGCAGAAAATTTGGCGAACCAATTTTAGGTAATGCCAAATACTTAGACAAAAACAGTAATCCTCCGGGTCAACATGGCGCTTCAAAAAAGCGTAAAACTTTAGGCGAATATGCTTTACAGTTGAAAGAAAAACAAAAAGCAAAATATACCTACGGTTTATTAGAACGCCAATTCCGCAAAACTTTTGATGAAGCCTCTCGTATGAAAGGTGTAAAAGGTGAAAACTTAATTAAATTATTGGAAGCACGGTTAGATAATACTGTTTTCCGTTTAGGTTTAGCAGCTTCTCGTCCTGAAGCCCGCCAATTAGTAACACACAAGCACATTACTGTTAATGGTGAAACCATGAATATTCCTTCTTATTCATGCAAACCCGGCGATATCATTGCTTATAAAGCAAAAAGCTTGCACAATTCTTCCATTACCAGCAAATTGCGTGGAAAAAATACCAAAATAAGCTGGTTAGATTGGAATGAAACCGAAAAGAAAGGTACTTTCATTACTTATCCTGAAAGAGAAGCAGTTCCTGAAAATATTAAGGAACAATTAATTGTAGAATTGTATTCTAAATAAATTCTCCTCATTTTCAGACATTGAATGCAAACCAAATTATTCAACCTCCTATTGGGGTTGATGTAAAATAAAAACCAAGTTTTAATATGGCCATATTAAACTTTCAAAAGCCCGATAAAATTGTTTTACAAAAAGCAACTGATTTCGAAGGCTTATTTGAATTTCGCCCACTTGAACCAGGTTATGGTTTAACTGTAGGCAACGCATTACGTCGTGTATTATTAAGTAGCCTAGAAGGTTTTGCTATTGTAGGTATTAAAATTGATGGTGTAGACCATGAATTTGCTACCATTAAAGGCATTACTGAAGATGTTACAGAAATGATTCTAAACTTAAAACAAGTTAGAATTAAACGCACCGTTGATCAGGAAGTAACTAATGAAAAAATTACAATTTCTGTTAAGGGTGCCACCGAATTTAATGCAGGCATGATTGGTGCTGCCACATCTAATTTTCAGGTAATGAACCCTGAATTAGTTATTTGTACTATGGATCCTACTGCCAAATTAGATATTGAATTAATTATTGCCAAAGGGCGCGGTTATGTTCCTGCAGAAGAAAACAAACCCAAAGATGCTCCATTCGGTTACATTGCTATTGATTCTATTCATACACCTATTAAGAATGTAAAATATTCTATTGAAAATTATCGGGTAGAACAAAGAACCGATTTCGAAAAATTGATTTTAGAAGTTGCTACCGATGGTACTATTCATCCGGAAGAAGCTGTAAAACAAGCTTCTCGTATTCTGATTCAACATTTAATGATCATTACGGATGAAAATATTACATTCGATAATAAAGAAGATAAAAAAGAAGATGTAGTTGACGAGCAAATTTTACAATTGCGTAAAGTATTGAAAACACCTTTAGAAGATTTAGATCTTTCTGTACGTGCCTTTAACTGCTTGAAGGCTGCAAAAATTAATTCATTAAGTGAACTAGTTCAATATGAGCAGGAAGATTTGATGAAGTTTAGAAACTTTGGTCAGAAATCTTTATCTGAAATTGAACAAGTATTGCACGAAAGAGGCTTACATTTTGGTATGGATTTACAAAAATTAGGGCTCGATAATTTAGATAATTAATTTAAACAATCCGGTGCCCATCGGTACCTAATTATTCACAGCTTATAATTCCTGACACGGTATAAGCTTTAAAACAAAAAGTCATGCGTCACGGAGACAAAATCAAAAATCTTGGCCGTAAAAAGGCACATAGAGAAGCACTTTTATCCAACTTAGCCAGTGCTTTAATTACACACAAGCGTATCGTAACTACCTTAGCCAAAGCTAAGGCATTGCGTACTTATGTTGAACCTTTATTAACAAAAACAAAGAAAGGCGAAACTAAAGAACAAATTAGCCATCAGCATAGAGTAGTTTTCAGCTATTTGCAAAATAAAGCAGCTGTAAAAGAATTGTTTACTGTAGTAGCTCCAAAAATTGCTTCAAGACCCGGTGGTTACACTCGTATCATTAAGTTAGGTATTAGACCTGGTGATAATGGAGAAATTGCCATGATTGAATTGGTTGATTTCAATGAAATTTACGGTAAAACAGCCAATGTAGCAACAGAACCTGCTAAGAAAACAAGACGTGGTCGTCCTAAAAAATCTGCTGAAACGACAGAAGCAGTAACCACTACTGAAACTGCTCTTGCAGAACCTGCCGCAACTCAGGCCGATACTACTTCAACCGAAACAAAAGCAGCAGAATAAGTGAAAGCTTTTAAAAATATCAATCAAGCAAGACTGAATGGTCTTGCTTTTTTTATGTTTCAACTTTTTTATTTTGAGGATAACTTTATTCATACACCTGCTTTAAAAACATTTTATTTGCACAACAATTTCTGTATAGTATGAATCAGGAACAACAACCCGCCGTTTTATTATTAGCCGATGGAACCTTTTTACAAGGTTTTGCATTTGGAAAAAAAGGTACCACTACAGGTGAAATTTGTTTTAATACCGGAATGACCGGCTATCAGGAAGTGTTTACCGACCCCAGTTATGCCGGACAGGTATTAATTATGAATAATGTACACATTGGTAATTATGGTGTAAAAAGTACAGATACGGAAAGTAATAGTATAAAAATTAAAGGATTAATTGGCCGCAATTTGGAAGAACAATATAGCCGCTATATGGCTGAATCTTCATTACAAGCCTATTTGTTGGCAAATAATATTGTTGCAATAGAAGGTGTTGACACAAGAGCACTGGTAGCACATGTTAGAACCAAAGGAGCCATGAATTGCATTATTTCGTCAGAAATATTTGATATAGATACATTAAAGAAAAAGTTGTCTTCCTGTCCGGATATGGATGGTTTAGAATTAGCCAGTACAGTAAGTACTGATGTAGTTTATGAAATAGGCCAACCAGATGCTGCATACACCATTGCCGTAATGGATTATGGAGTTAAACAACATATCTTAGACAGTTTAGTGCAACGGGGTGCTTATTTAAAAGTTTTTCCCGCTAAAACTCCTATTGAAACAATCAAATCCATCAAACCCGATGGTTACTTCCTTTCCAATGGTCCCGGCGATCCAGCTGCAATGACTTATGCAGTTAAAACGGTGCAACAAATTTTGGCTGATAATAAACCTGTATTTGGAATATGTTTGGGGCATCAGTTATTGGCATTGGCTAACGGGATTGCTACTTTTAAAATGCACCATGGTCACAGAGGGTTAAACCATCCGGTAAAAAATATCATTACTGGGCAATGTGAAATTACAACACAAAATCATGGTTTTGGAGTTGATCCTATTGCCGTAAAAGCACATGCCGATGTGGAAGTAACACATGTTAATTTGAATGATGAGAGTATAGAAGGTATTCGTTTAAAAAGCAAGCCGGTATTTAGTGTGCAATATCATCCGGAATCTACTCCCGGGCCCCATGACTCCCGATATTTGTTCGATGATTTTATTCAACTCATTAAACAATACAAAAACAAATAGTATTTATTCTATATAAATGATATCTCATCATGTATTCTTCCATCATGAATATTATTTCGTAATATTACAATGATTTGTGGGGCATATAATTAATTTGTATTTTATAATTATTTTGCATGAAAATAGCAATCATCAATGGTCCTAATTTAAACCTGCTCGGCAAGCGAGAACCCGATGTATATGGGCACCAGACATTTGAAAACTATTTTATTACGCTACAAAATAAATTTCCTGATATTCATTTCAGTTACTTTCAAAGCAATGTAGAAGGTGAGCTGATTAATGCTTTACAGCAGTTTGGTTTTAATTATGATGGAATTGTTTTAAACCCGGGAGGTTATACACATACTTCCGTTGCTATTGGCGATGCTATTGCAGCCATAACAACACCCGTAATAGAAGTGCATATCTCAAATGTACATGCTCGTGAAGACTTCAGAAAAATATCGCATGTAAGTGCAAAAGCCGTTGGCAGTATTATTGGGCTTGGCCTAAAGGGATATGAATTAGCCATAAGTTTTTTTTCAGCTCAGCAATAATAATGTATATTTTTTTCAAGTAAAATTTAAGCTTGTACTTGCAAGTAGTTTTGAATATAACTCCATACCATTTGTGTAGGTATACCGCTTATACAAGGGCGAGTAATACAAGATGTTTTACGGTGATTGGTAGCACTGACACATGGTGAGCAGGGTAATCCTAAATAAATGGGCGTTGCATTACCACCCAATGGTAAATATAAATGTGGCGTTTCAGGTCCGAAAATAACAAAAACTTTTAGATGGGTTACTGCAGCAAAATGAGCCGGGCCAGAATCGTTAGTGAGCATTAATTTGGCGATAGAGTACAATGGAATGAGTTCATCAAATTTAAAAGTACCGGCTGAATTTACACAGCGTGTATCATTTACCATATTTACCACATTGGCCACATAATCAAATTCAGCAGCAGCACCGGTGGCTAATACAATACCTTCTTTATCTTCCGCCAATAATAACTGCCCAATTTCTGCAAAACGTTCGGGCAGCCATTTGCGTTGCGGCAGTAAATCAGATGCATTTACATTTAGTAAGTATATGTTTTGACCGGAATATGCGGGATACAGTTGTTTAATTTTAGATTGAACGGTGTTAACCGCCTGGGCATTTACGGCTGCTTTTTCTAAATGAATATCGTTGAAATGTACCGGTGTAGTGGCATAAAATGTATCATGGTAACCTAATGCAGTATTAATTAATGAATAGAAATTAACGGCAATGTGAACATGGGGATTATAACGTACAGGATAGTTAATAAGGTTGCCTCTGTACAAACCTTCATCATGTGGACTGGCAAAGCCCACTCTGGATAGTGCTCCTGAAAAGAATGTAAGGATTGCTGTAAAGCGGGAAAATAATTCCAAATCAATTACTGTGGTTATTTTTTTCTTTCTGCACCAAAAAATAAAGCGAATAACATCTGTAAATAAAACAACTATATTTTCTGAGCGCATTCTAAATATATTTTGAGATGGAACAGTATTCAGTATTTCTAAGCTCTTACTATTTGATTTAAAAATGGCAAAATAGAGTTCTGCATGTGCCTCCTGCTGTAGTTTACGCATGGCAGGGTCTACAATAATGGCACTGCCCATTTCAGATAATTCTATAAAAAGGGTTCTGCTTAAATCCGGTTTAGGGGGGATGGTTCTAAAAATTCGTGCAATAAATGCAATAATGGATAATAGAAAAGTAAGAGGAACGCCTGCATACTTATCTATTTCACGCATGGTATCTACTTTCATATATAATATTTTTTGTTTATCTGTTACAGACGAATGTGGTTTGTAGTACAGAATCTGCGTTACAATGTTACTTTTTGCATGGGTAATCATGCGGCAAGTGTTGTAGGCATAATTGTTTTATTTATAATATCAAGCTATTCTATACATTAGCAAACCGGTATCATTCAATCTTGAAGAAAAAGTAAAACAGTTATCCTGCGAAAGTACGAAAATACTGCTGCTGTATAGATGGTAATGAAATGAAGCTTATTTTTTAAACAATAATGGAAAAATTATTTTTTTTGGAAGACTCACAAACATACATCTATTCCAATACTTCGGAAAGCAATCTTTATTTTTGTGGGATTAAATAAAACAATATGGCGGCTTTTGCCTACAAAAAGTTATTATTTCGGCTCATCATCATTACCATACTCATTAAAATAATTCTATCATTGTTTGTAGAATTAGGTATTGATGAATCATATTATTGGATGTATGCTATACAGCCGGATTGGAATCATTTTGATCATCCGCCAATGGTTGGTTTTTTAATTAGACTGTCTACTCTTAATTTGCATTGGGTGAATGATGTGAGCATGCGTTTGGGTGCCATCTTATCCGGTGCTATAGCTACAATATTTATTTTTAAAACAGGCTGTTTATTAAAAAATGAACGTATTGGGTGGTATGCGGCATTGGTTTACAATTGTTCAATTTATACAGCAATTATTGCAGGCATTTTTATAATGCCCGATAGTCCGCAAATGGTATTCTGGACTGCAGCTTTATACCTGATGGCAAAATTGTTTCTTCAAAACAAAGACAAGTCACTGAGTATTTGGTTATTACTAGGTTTAATGATTGGTTTGGCTTTGTACAGTAAAGTGCATGGGTTATACTTGTGGGCAGGTTTTGGATTATTTATATTTATAAAAAAACCGAAGTGGCTTTTAAATTACCGATTGTATTTAAGTGCATTAACCAGTTTACTGTTTGTAGTTCCAATAGTATGGTGGAATATTCAAAATAATTTTATTACTTACCGCTACCATTCAGAAAGAGTAACGCATACCACTATTCAACCCGAAGATTTTTTAAGAGAGCTAATTGGCGAATTTGCTTATCAAAATCCTGTTATTTTTATATTATTAATTGTTTCCATTATTTATGTAATTAAAAATCGCGCTTCTGTTTTTAATACTACTATTAATGTATGGATTGTTTGTATGAGCGCTCCTATGATTGTTTTATTTTGGATAATTTCCATGTTCAATGCAACGTTACCGCATTGGAGTGGTCCTGCTTATATTCCATTGTATTTTTTTGCTGCTGTTTATTTAGAAAAAATATCTATTAAAACTGTTCCTACCTTTCTAAAAACGGCTTATGGTGTTTTAGGTGGTACACTTTTTTTAGCAGTTATTTTAGTTCAATTTGCACCTTTTAATTTAGGTAGTCAGGATAAAGCCAATTTTGGCGAATATGGGCCAACAT